>DASSIU010000133.1:0-3160 GCA_035691585.1 Sphingomicrobium sp.
CCACAGGTCGATCTTCCACATCGGAGTCTATTTCGATCCGTTCGGCTACGGCTACCGCCCGTTCGATGTCGGTTATCAGCTCGGGCCGGCCTATTTCGGCCAGCAGTACTGGATCGACCCGGCGATGTATGAATTGCCGTATCCTCCGCCAGGCACGCAGTGGGTCCGTTACTGGAACGATGCGGTGCTCGTCGACATGTACTCTGGCCAGGTTGTGGACGTGATCCACGATTTCTTCTGGTAGAGCGCGGCTTACTGTTGATCGAAGAGGCGTTGCGGCCTAGCCGCAGCGCCTCTTTCGCATGGCGCGAGAGAAACGGATTTCTTGAGGTCGTTCGATGAAGCTTGCCCGGTACCTGGCCCTGTCCGCGTCGCTGCTCGCGTTCGCCGTGTCGTCGGGGGCTGAAGCGCAGCCCGCCGCGCCCCTCTCCGCAACGCAGCAGAGCGCGCACGACCGGCTGTTCCGGCTGTTCAAGGACAGCGACGAGGCGAGCCTCAAGCGCAATCCGCTGCAGGCGCTGGTCCGCGGCGACATGCGCTACGCCGACCGCCTCGGCGATCTGTTCAGCGATGCGCATTTCCAAGCCGAGAAAGCGGCGGCGGAGCAGGACTTGTCCGCGCTTCACGCGATCCCGCGCGGCGATCTCAGCGCCGACGATCAGATCGCCTATGACGTGTTCGATTATCAGACGAAGGACAATCTGCGCAGTCTTCAGCCCGACATCCTGACGCTGACCGAAGCGCTGCCGATGAACCACTTCTTTGGGCTTCACACCCAATATCCCACTCTCGCCAGTGGGCAGGGCGGCGCGCCGTACGCGACGGTCGAAGATTATCGCAACAGCCTGAAGCGCGACCGCGATTTCGCCGCCAACATCGACGAGGCGATTGCCCAGTGGAAGAAGGGCGAGGCGGAGGGGGTGGTCGACACCAAGCTCACGGTCACCAACATGATCGAGCAGCTCGACAACCAGCTGAAGCTGAAGCCCGAGGAATCGCCTTACTGGGGGCCGATCAACGCCTTTCCCAATTCGATCAGCAACACCGATCGCGATCGGTTGACCCAGGCGTACCGGGCATCGATCGCTGGTGTCATCTATCCCGCCCTGACGCGGATGCGCGACTTCCTTCAGAACGAATATCTTCCGCGTGCCCGCGATGGCGTCGGGCTCATGTACATGAAGGGCGGCGACGCTTTGTACCGCTACGACGTCCAGTCGACGACGACGCTGCCGATGACCCCCGACCAGATCCACGAGCTCGGGCTCAGCGAGGTCGCTCGGATCACCAAGGACTTCGAGGCGGTTCGGCAGGAGGTGGGCTTCCAGGGCGACCTCCACGCGTTCTTCGACTACATGCGCACCAGCCCCAAGTTCGCGCCGGCCACCCGCGAGCAGCTGCAAAACGATTATTACCGCATCAAGCAGGCGGTCGAAGCCAAGGTGCCGCAATATTTCTCGCTGGTGCCGAAGACCCCGCTCGTGATCCGCGCCTACCCGGCCTACCGCGAAAAGTTCGAGGCTGGAGGCAGCTACAACAGCGGGACTCCCGACGGGAGCCGGCCCGGCACCTTCTATTTCAACGCTTACGATTTGCCGTCGCGCTTCACCTGGGAGGAGACCACCCTGTTTCTCCACGAGGGGGAGCCAGGACACCATTTCCAGATCAGCCTGGCGCAGGAGAACAAGAACCTGCCGAACTTCATGCGGTTCGGCGGCAACACGGCCTACGTCGAGGGCTGGGCGCTTTATTCGGAGACGCTCGGCTACCCGATGGGCTTCTACAAGGATCCCTACCAGCGGTTCGGGACCTTGAACGACGAGATGCTGCGGGCGATGAGGCTGGTGGTGGATACCGGTATCCACTCCAAGGGTTGGACCCGCGACCAGGCGATTGCCTACATGCTCGCCAACTCCGGGGAATCGAAGACCGACGCGACCGCGGAGGTCGAGCGCTACATCGCGATTCCCAGCCAGGCCGTGGCGTACAAGGTCGGCTCACTCAAGATTCAGGAGCTGCGCGACAGGGCTCAGGCCGCGTTGGGACCGAAGTTCGACATCCGTGAATTCCACGCCCAGGTGCTTGGGTCAGGAGCGCTTCCGCTGACGATCCTCGAAGCCAAGATCGACCGCTGGATCGCGGCGAAGAAGTAATAGTTCAGCAGTTCGTCGAAAATCCTTCGCCGCACCGCAGCTTCGCGCTGGATACGCCGCTCGCAGCGCCTAGGGGGCGAGGCTGAGGAGGCATGCGCGATGCCTAAACACACGCTGAAGTTGCTGACCCTCCTGACGGCCGTGACGGTGGTGCCGACCTCGGCCGGCAGTCGAGCTCCGATCATTTCGCCGACTCCGGCGGTCGCCAGCTGGAGCGACAATTCGGTGTCCTGCCCCTATGAGCGCGCACGGCTGGCCGCTGCCCGAGAAGCCGCGGCGAAGAGCAGCCCGACGACGATCACCCTGACCGACCGCGTCCCGGCGGACGCCCCCCTGCTCGGACGCGACTCGGCCTTCATCAATCCCTAGGCGGCGGTAGTTCAATTCGACCGAACCACCCGGAAGCCGATGTCGTTTTTCCTAAATTCGGCGGGATCGGCTGCCCGGACAGCGATCCTCAGCTGATCTAGCGAAGCAAACCATGCGCCTCCGCGAAGAATGCGGATGGTGCAATCGCCGCCGCTTATCCAGGCTGATCCGTCTCTGGGTGCGCTCGAATAGTTTTCGTGGCCGCAGTCTTCGGTCCGCTGCCAGACATTGCCGAGCATGTCGTAAAGCCCGAAACCGTTGGCTGGGAATGAGCCCACCGGCGAGGTGTAGAGCCAGCGATCCCGGCCGCCGGCGAACGGCGCGCAGCACTCGTTTGAACCATAGTTGGCGAAATCCCTGGCGTTGCGGCTTCCCCACGGACGGGACGCGCTCGAGCCGGCGCGCGCGGCATATTCCCATTCCGCCTCGGATGGTAGGCGATACGAATGGCGGGTCTTCGACGACAGCCAGGCCGCATAAGCCTTCGCATCACCCCAGCTGACACAGACAACGGGATCGCTCTCCGACTGATTGATTGGCTGACCTCGAACTGTCGGCGATCTCCAGTCGCATTTGGGATCGCTGGCGAAGCCAGTCGCCTTGGCAAAAGCCGCGAACTCAGCGCGGGTCACGTCGTA
>DASSIU010000134.1:0-12755 GCA_035691585.1 Sphingomicrobium sp.
AGGCTCATCAGGATGGCGTCGATGTTGCCGCCGGTCTTCAGGCCGAACAGGGTGCCGCGGTCGTAGAGCAGGTTGAACTCGACGTAGCGGCCCCGGAAGGTGAGGAGCTTGTCCAGGTCCTCGTCGCTGAAGGGCGTCTTCATCCGCTTGCGGACAAGTTGCGGGAAAATATCCAGGAATGCCTCGCCGACGTCGCGCGTGAAGGCGAAATGCTCGTCGAAATGACCTTCGAGATGGTCGTAAAAGATGCCCCCGACGCCACGGGGCACGCCGCGATGGGGTAGCCAGAAATATTCGTCGGCCCACTTGGAGAAGCGCGGATAGAAAGTCGGGTCGTGAGCGGCGCAGGCGGCCCGGAGAAGGGCATGGAACGCCTCTGTGTCCTCGTCGTAAGCAATCGCTGGGTTGAGGTCGGCACCGCCGCCGAACCAGCGGCGGGTCGTCGCCAGGAACCTCGTGTTCATATGCACCGCGGGCACGTGCGGGTTGGCCATGTGCGCGACCAGGCTGATGCCGGTGGCGAAGAAGCGAGGGTCCTGCTCGGCGCCGGGGATGCTTTTGGCGAACTCGGGGCTGAAGCGGCCCCCGACGGTCGAGACGTTGACTCCGACCTTCTCGAACACCTTGCCCATCATCTGCCCGCGCACCCCGCCGCCGCCGGGCTCGCCGGTCGCGTCGGAGCGGTCCCAGGGCGTGAAGACGAAGGCGGCATCGGAGCCCGCCTCGCGCTCGATCTCCTCGAACGCGGCGCAGATTCGGTCGCGCAGAGCCTCGAACCAGTCGCGCGCCGCCTGCTGCTGATCGTCAAGCTCGACCATGCCGCCTCTTCGCGGCAGTGTGCCGGGGACGCAAGAGCAGTCATGACAGCATTGTAATGTCTGCATAAATGCCCGGTTCACGCGATCGCAGCCAATTCACGGCCTGAACAAGCGAGGGATTCCACGGGGATGATGAAGTTGATGATTTCAGTCGCGCTCGGCGCGGCTTTCATGGCGACGCCGGCTCTGGCTCAGGGACCTGGCGGCGGTCAGCGCGACCAGACTCGGGCCGAAGCGCAGCAGCGCGCCGACATGATGTTCCAAATGATGGATACCAATCGCGACGGTGTCGTCACCCGGGACGAAGCGCAGCAGGCGCTGGCTCAGTTCGAAGCCGCGCGTGGCGGAGCTGGAGGGAAGGGAAGCGAGCGCATCCAGCGCATGATCGACATGGCCTTCGGAAGTGGCCAATCGATCACCCAGCAACAGTTCGAGACGCAGGCGCTTACCCGCTTCGATGCGATGGATCTCAATCACGACGGGACCGTCACCGCGGCCGAACGCCAGCAGGTGCGCGCGATGCGCCAGCAGGGTCAAGGTCAGGCTCCGGCGGCCCAGACAACCCCGCCGGTTGTCACTTCACCGGTGCCGGTGACTCCGCCGCATCAATAAACGCGGCGCTGGGCGTTCACCAGCATCCGCAATAGCATGGCGACGGGGCGGGGGACGCCAACCTTGCCCTCGAGCCAGAGGCTGACTGCTGAGCGCGACACGCCAATGGCCTGGGCAAGGTCGTTCTGGGTGCGATAGCCGAGGCTGCGCATGGCCGAGCGCAACTCGTCGGGCGCCATCGAGGCGAGCATTTCGCGATTGGCTGCCTGCTCGGCCATCAAATGGCGTCCGCTCCCCGATCACCGGTTCGGATTCGGATCGCCTGCTCGACCTCGAACACGAAGATCTTTCCGTCGCCGATCCGGCCGGTGCGCGCGGCATTCTCGATCGCTTCGACAACATTGTCGGCAAGGCTGTCCTCGACCACCACCTCGATCTTCACCTTGGGTAGGAAGTCGATCACATATTCCGCGCCGCGGTAAAGCTCGGTGTGGCCTTTTTGGCGACCGAAGCCCTTGACCTCCGTGACCGTGATCCCGGAGACGCCGACGTCATGAAGCGCGTCCTTCACATCGTCGAGCTTGAACGGCTTGATGATCGCTTCGATCTTCTTCACGCGCTTTCTCGCCTCTCTCGGCCGTTTTCGCTAATGCCCAATCGCCGCCGTATTTGGAAGGCACCGGGCGCAGACAAGCAATGAAAGCAATCATCCTCTCCGCGGGGCAGGGCTCACGCCTCGGCCACCTGGTCGACGACAAGCCCAAGTGCCTGATCGACTTCAACGGCCGCACCTTGCTCGACCGCCAGCTCGACACGCTGGAGGCCAGCGGGGTGCACGAGGCGGTCGTGGTCACGGGCTTTCACGATGAGCTGGTCGATGCAGCGATCGCGCGGCGGAGCGGCGGTCCGAAGGTGCGGACGATCTTCAACCCCTTCTACAAGGTCGCGGACAATACGGGCTCTCTGTTCATGGCGCGCGAGGAGTTGGCGGGCGATTGCCTGGTGTGGAACGGCGATACGCTGGTTTCCATCGGCCTGATGGGCCGCGTGGTCGGGAACGACCGGCCCGGGATTTGCGTCACGATCGACCGCAAGGATTCGTACGACGAGGACGACATGAAGGTCGTCGCCGGGGATGACGGCCAGCTGCGGGCGATCGGCAAGCGCATAGCCGAGGGCGTCAACGCGGAGTCGATCGGGCTGCTGGCGTTCAGAGCGGGTGGCGCGGAACGATTCCGCGAAGCGATCGACGCGGCGATGCGGACGAGCGAGGGAACCACCATCTGGTACCTCCGCGTGATCCATCATCTCGCGCAGAACGGGCAGGTATGGACGCTCGATATCGCCGGCGAGGAATGGGGCGAGGTCGACTTTCCGGCCGATGTCGAGACGGCGCGCGAGCTTACGGCGCGCTGGGATGCGGCCGGGAAGGTGAAGGCGGCTTAGAGTGCGCTGATCGAGGGGCTGATGTTCAGTGGCAGCGTGGCCTTGTATGAAGCCGGCTCTTGCACCCGCCGTCCCGCTTCGACCGCATCTGCACACTGTTCGTCAGCCGTTCGCTAACCAGAGCCCTGCAGGAGCGCGTCTACACGAGTAACAATTTGTTTACTCCCGATCTGGCAACCGTGAGTCAATCGTAGTACGGGCGAAATGCTCGGATGGTGAGTAAGGGGATCGCTAATGAAGAGGCTCATTTGGGGCACAGTTGCTGCTCTGTTATCCACGCAAGCCGTAGCGCAGAGCTGCTATACAAACCCTTATTCGCATACGACTACCTGCAGCAACGGCATGAGTGCGTACACCAACCCCTACTCAGACACGACCACCTTCTCGAATGGTGTGACTGCGTACACGAATCCCTATTCTAATACGACAACGTATTCCAACGGGCTTTCCTCTTATACAAACCCATATTCGAACACGACCACCTACTCTAATGGGCTATCATCTTATACAAACCCCTATTCGAACACGACGACGTTCTCTAACGGGCGTTCGTGCTACACAAACCCGTACTCGCACGTCACTACGTGTAACTAAGATATTACGGGACAGCTAACCCGACGGCGGCACAAACCGTCCCACCACCTCCCGCGCCAATCTCGCGGGTCGCTTGGTGGCGGCGTCGAGGCAGCACCAGCAGCTGGTGATCTCGCTCAGCACCTCGTCGCCGCGGCGGAGCACGGTGCGGAAGAAGGCGCGGGCGCCTTCCACCTTTTCGGCGATCACCTCGGCGACGACAGCGTCCTGGAGGAAAGTCGGCCGGAGATAAGTGATCTCATGCTTCAGCGCGACCCACAGGTGCTGGGCGACCGCTCCCTGCGGGGCGACGCTGCTCCAGTAATCGACGACCGCCTCCTGCACCCATTTCAGGTACACGGCATTGTTCACATGACCCATGTGGTCGATGTCGGCCGGTTCGATCGCGATGGGGTGACGGAACATGGATCCTCGAATCAGAAGCGCGTCGACGCTCTCATTCGCTGACATACGTGTCAATAAGGTGAAGGTTCCTGGCTAACGCCGTGGCGACGGAGACGCTCAGCTGGCCGTGACCTCCTTCACATTGTCGTCGCTGTTGCGGTCGACGTAGTAATTGTAGGGGTCGACGCCCGCGAAGGTCGGCTTCTTCGCGGTGTGGACGACTATCTGCTGGGTACCGCTCACGATCGGACGCAGCTCCATCATGATCACGTCCTTCGACGAGAAGGCGCCCAGGCCCGGCCGGGCGGTGAAGAGGCCGATCTCGATCGGCTCGGCGAGCCTGGTCGGGGTCTCCACGCCCTTGCCGTTGGCGTAGAACTTGCCCGCCTTGATCGTCAGCGTCGTGGTCCAGCCGGTCGCATCCTTCACCGTCTTCGCGTCGGCCACCTTGAGGTCATAGAGCGTGATCTTCTCGAACAAATCGGTGATGAGTTGCTGCTGCAACGGAGTCTTCGCCTCCTTGCGGAACTCGGCGACGAGGTCGACCGAGCGCGGGTAGGGCGGGCCCTTGAAGCGCCATGCGGCGTCGAAGCGGGCAAGTGCCCGGTCAACCGCATCCTCGCCCAGCCGCTGCTGCAGCAGGTACATCACGACCGAACCCTTGTTGTAATGGATGTACTGCTGGTTCTCGACGCGCTCGAGCGGCAGCTCCTCGACCGCCTCGGAAGCGCGGCTGCGGAGATAGGCGTCGAGCTCATATTTGAGGAAGCGCCGGATCTTGTCGGGCCCATAGAGGTGCTTCATCACCATCAGCGCCGAATATTGCGCCTGCGTTTCGCTCAGCATCGTCGCCCCCTGCATGTCGGCGCCGACCACCTGGTGCGCCCAGTACTGGTGCGACATCTCGTGAGCGATGACATAGGTGGTGAAGTCGATCTTGGTCGGGTCGTTGGTGTTCGCGTTGAAGCCGATCGATTCCGAATAGGGCATGGTCCCCGCGAAGGCCTGGGCGAAGCTTGCATAGCCGGGGAATTCGACGATCCGGGCGTAGTTGAACTGATAAGGACCGTAATGTGCGCGGTAATAATCGAGCGCGGCGCCCATCGCGTTCAGCATCTTGGGCACGTTCCAGTCGTGGCCCGGGTGGTAGGAGACCGAGAGCTGGATGCCGTTATGCTCGCGGGTCGCGAGGTCGTAGCGGGCTGACTGGATCGAGAAAAAATTCAGGATCGGCGCCGGGCTGACGAAACGCGCCGTCCGGCGCCCGCCCTGGGTCACATCGGATATCTTGTTCCCGGGCGCGATCGGTGTCTGGTCGGCGTCGGTCGAGAAGCTGATGTCGCTCATCACCCAGTCGGCGTGGATGTAGTTGTGCGAGGTCGCGCTAGTGTCTTCCAGCTTGGCGGGGCGAAGCTCGGGCGGGAGGTGCTGCCGACGGCGCTTGGCGCGGTCCTTCAAGAGGCCGCTACGGTCCATGCCGATGATCGGGGCGAAATCGAAATTGTTGGCGAAAGTGCCGTTCTCGATGATGTCGGTGTCCGGCGTGCCCGCGCGAAAACCGCGGTGCCAGATCTGCGATTTCCAGGTCAGCGCGGCGGTTGCTCCGGGCGCGAGCGGCCGGTCGAAGCGATAGATGCGATAGGCGAACTTCGGGTCGAAATAGACGAGGCGGGCGCCGCTGATTCCGAGCTCGAGATACTTCGCGTCGCGATCTCCCTGGCGGACGTGGGCGTCGCGGATCGGAACGCCGGTCTTGTTTTGGAGGTTGTAGCTGCCGGTGACGAGCAGCCGTCGTTGCTTCGGATAAAGCTGCACGTCCATCGTCACGCGCGTGACCACCGGCATCGGCAGCTTCTCGAACTTCAGATATTTGCGCTCATAATCCGCGCTGTACTTTTCGAGGGTGTCGGCGGTTTCGTACCGGTTGAGGACCTTGATGTTGTAATAAGCGTAGGCGCCGGTGGCGGCCATTGCGATTGCGGCGACGGCGATGAGCGATAGCGGCAAGGCCGTCGCATATCGGCCCATCCGCCGCAGCCGGCCGCCGAGCCCGACATCGGTCCCACGCGGCCAAAGCAGGTGCGCAATCACCACCAGTATGACGGCGAAGCATAGCCAATAGAACTGCAACACCTCGGAGCCGATCCAGAAGCTCCCCTGGCCGACGAAGTCGCTCAACGGAACGTTCGGCCCATTGGCGTAGCGGTACAGGGGATCCGAATAACCCATGTTCTGCGCGAAAATGCTCGCGACCAGCCAGGCGAACAGGATCGCCCAGCCGACATATTTGTTGGGGCTGAGCACCTGCACGAACACCGCCAGGACGGCGAGCAACAGCCCGTCGAGCGCCGCTGGAAGGATGAACCACAGCAAGTAGGAGATGATGCCGAGCTGGTGGGCGCCCTCGAAGAGCTCGTAGAGGACTCCGGTAACCATCCCGGCGACATTCACCAACAGGAGCACGACGAAGATCGCCAGGACCTTGGGGACGGTGATGATCCAGCTGTCGACCGGGGTTGAATCGATGATCTCGTTGATATTGCGGTCGCGCTCGCGCCACACCAGCTCGCCGCCGTAGAACGCGGCAATCAGCAGGATGGTGAGGCCGAACCCACCGCGCACGATGGTCATCGTCGCCGAGACGGTCGGATGGTCGGGGGTGCCGTAGGTCAGATTCCCGAACAACAGCAGCACCGCGCTGAGCCCAGCCCCGAACAGCGTGAGGATCATGGTCCCCGGGCTCCGCAACACCTGCAGCACCTCGAGGCGCAGGCGGGCCACGAACTGCGCCGAGCGCGACGGTCGCTGGTCGCGCGCGATCGTCGCTTCGCCGCCGAGCTGCGGAGCCGCCGCTGCGACGTCGCTGTCGCGTTGGGCGTTGCGGGCGAGCCTGCGCAGCCGCCACCGCGACGGGGCGCGCTCGCTCATCGAGAAGCTCCAGACCGTGAAGGCGAGGAACAGGGCACCGAGGATGAGGGCGAGGAGGCGATTGAACAGCAGCGGGCCGCTCAGCTCGAGCAGCTTGCTGTTCATCTCCGACTGCGTCCAGTAGCGGGTGGTTTGCCCGAGCGCGCTGGTGCCGAGCGGCTCGTAGCGCGCCATGATGTCGCGATATTCGATCTTCTGACCGACCACGCTGGTCGAGATGAGGTAGCCGATCACCAGCGCGACGGTGCCGATATAGGCGGCCATCATCGACCTCAAACGGGTCGCCAGCGCGAAGAGCAGCGCGCTCATCAGGAATATGTCGGGGATCGCGAACAGCAGGAATGGCCAGGCGTAGTAGGAAATGACCTGCGGACCGACGGTCTCCGGATCGACCCACGGCATTACCGAACCGGCCGCCATTCCGAGCGGCACTGCGAGATAGCCGAGCAGAGCGATGGTGAAGCCGCCGAGGAAGCGGCCGAGCACCAGCTGCGTCCGCGTGACCGGAGTGGCGCGGACGATCGGGGCGAAGCCGCTGCTGTCGTCGCGCACGATGGCGTTGGCGACGAAGGCGGTGATCACGAACAGATAGAAGAGCGTGAAGACCGCGGTTCCGACGGCGATGGCGTAGGGGGCGTTCTCATGGACGGCCCCGGGTGTACCGATGTTGATGTTCTCGCTGGCGGTGACCGCGAAGCCGATCAGGAAAAAGATGGCGACGCCGACCCAGAAGACAGGGTTGCGCAGCTGGTAGCGGATTTCGAACGCGGTGATCCCGGCGAACATGTCAGCTCCCTCCGCTCAGGCCGCGCGGCGAAGGGTCGACAGGGTGGAGAAATACACGTCCTCGAGGCCACCCTCGACCGGCTCGAACCCTTGCGGTTGGGTGTCCGAAAGGACGTGGATGATGGTGTTGCCGGCGAACATCCGGGTCGAGATGACTTCAAACTTCGACTGGTAATCCTCGAGCTCGGCGTGATTGATGGTTTTCTTCCACACCTTGCCGCGGGTCGAGGCGATCAGCTCGGTCGGCTTCCCCTCGAGCTGCAGCCGGCCGTTCGCCAGCACGGCCATCAGAGGGCAGAGGTCGGCGACGTCCGCGACGATGTGAGTGGAGAGGATGACCACGACATTGTCGCCGATGCCCGCGAGCAGGTTTAGGAAGCGATTGCGCTCCTCGGGGTCGAGGCCGGCGGTCGGCTCGTCGACGATGATCAGCTCAGGGTTGCCGATCAGCGCCTGGGCGATGCCGAAGCGCTGCCGCATGCCACCGGAAAAGCCCGCGATCGACTTGTTGCGCACCGACCAGAGATTGGTCTGGCTGAGAAGCGTCTCGACCACGCCGCGGCGTTCACCTCCCGAGGTGATTCCCTTCAGCAACGCGAGCTGGTCGAGCATCGCATATGCCGAGACTCGCGGGTAAACGCCGAAATCCTGCGGGAGGTAGCCGAGCGTGCGGCGGAGGCGCTGAGGGTCGGCGAGAACGTCGATGTCCCCGAACTTGATCGAGCCGGAGGTCGGCTGCTGCAGCGTTGCCACTGTGCGCATCAGCGTCGACTTGCCCGCGCCATTGGGACCCAGGAGGCCGAACATTCCGCGCGGGATCGATAGGCTCACCTCATCGAGCGCCTTGGTGCCGTTGGCATAGGTGTGCGACAGTTGCGCGATTTCGAGCATGCAAACCCCCCCTTCGGATTTCCGGTGATTGATCAAGGGGGTAACGGCCGCCGTCAAGTCCGGCCGCCAGCATTTTCGACCGGCCGACGAACGGCTGTCAGTAGGGCGGCTTGTCGAGGCCGGATGGGCTCTTTGTGAAGATCTCGCAGCCGGTGTCGGTGATGCCGATCGAATGCTCAAACTGGGCGGAGAGCGAGCGGTCGCGGGTGACGGCGGTCCAGCCGTCTTCCAGCACCTTCACGTCGGGCCGACCAAGGTTGATCATCGGTTCGACGGTAAAGATCATGCCCGGCTTGAGCTCGGGCCCGGTGCTGGGACGACCGGCATGGACGACTTCCGGACTATCGTGGAACACCCGGCCTACCCCATGACCGCAGAAGTCCCGGACGACGCTGTAGCGCTGCGCCTCCGCATGACGCTGGATGGCATTGGCGATATCGCCGAGGTGGTTGCCAGGCTTCGCCTGTTCGAGGCCGAGCATCAGGCATTCGTAAGTGACGTCGACCAGCTTGCGCGCCTTCAGGGGCACGTCGCCGACCAGGTACATGCGGCTCGAATCTCCGTGCCAGCCGTCGAGGATGGGGGTGACGTCGATGTTGACGATGTCGCCGTCCTTGAGCGTCCGGTCGCCGGGAATCCCGTGGCAGACGACGTGGTTGATCGAGATGCAGCAGCTCTTGGTATAGCCGCGATAGCCGAGCGTCGCCGGGAGCCCGCCGGCGTCGAGCGTCATCGCGTAGACGATGTCGTCGAGCTCCTGAGTTGGGACTCCGGGGACGACATGCGGCGCGAGCGCGTCGAGGATCTCGGCGGCAAGGCGGCCGGCCTTGCGCATCCCGTCGAACGCCTCGGCGCCATGGAGCTTGATGATGCCGCTCTTCGCCTCGATGCGGTCGTCGGCGGCCACGGTGATGTATTGAGTCATGGACCCAAGATAGGCAATGCCGTGGCCGATGACCAGCAAGACCCTTAAAGGCGGCTGTGGTTGCGGCGCGGTCCGCTATCGGCTCAACGACGAACCGATCTTCGTCAACAATTGTCACTGCCGTCTGTGTCAGCGCCAGACGGGCACCGGATCGGCGGTCAACGCTTTCATCGAAATGGACCGGCTACAGCTTCTGTCGGGAGAGCTCGCCGAGCATGAGTTCGAGACCGGAAGCGGCGCGACGCAGACGATCATTCGATGCGCGACATGCGGCACGCCGGTCTGGAGCCACTATCGGCTCGGGCGCAAAGCCGCGGCGGTGCGGGTCGGGACCCTGGATAACCCGTCGGCCGTTCGCCCCGATGCTGCAATCTATGTCGCAGACAAGCCGGACTGGTCGCCGTTGCCGGAGGACGTTCCGCAGTTCGACACCTATTACAACCCGCAGGAGCTGCTTTCGCCAGAGCGCTTCGCGCGTCTGAAGGCACTTATCGATCAATGACGGCCGAGCGCGTCTGGACCGCCGCGCTGCTCGTGATCGGCGATGAGATCCTGTCGGGACGGACTCAGGACAAGAATGTCGCGCAGATCGCATTGTGGCTGAACGAGCAAGGCATCAGGCTTGCCGAGGTCCGCGTAGTTCCCGACGAAACTGGACGGATTGTGGATGCGGTGAACGCATTGCGCACAGGCCACGATTATCTATTCACGACGGGCGGGATCGGACCGACCCATGACGACATCACGGTCGACGCGATAGCGATAGCGTTCGGAGTTCCCGTCGTGATCGATCCGACTGCGCGCGGGATTCTGGAGGATTATTATCGCGATCGTCCGGGCGGCCTGACCGCGGCTCGGCTCCGAATGGCGCGGGTGCCACAAGGCGCCGAGCTGATCAACAATCCCTATTCGGGCGCTCCCGGGATCAAGATCGCGAATGTCCATATCCTTGCTGGCGTGCCAGCTATCGCGGCCAGCATGCTGGCAGGCCTCACGGGGAAGCTCGAAGGAGGGAGACCAGTCGTTTCGGTAACGGTCGGGGCTCGAGCCGCCGAAAGCGATGTCGCCGACCTGCTGCGTGAGACCGAGGCGGCAAATCCAGGAGTGGCGATCGGCAGCTATCCGTTCTTCAGCAACGGCCGCTACGGCGCCAACTTCGTCATCCGCTCGGAGGACGGTGAGCTCGCGCAGCGCACGGCCGACGAGTTGGCGTCGCGGCTCCGGCAGGCGGGTTACGAGCCGATCGACGGCGGCATCTAGCCGGGAGCATGACGGGACGTTGACTTGCGCCGACCGGCATTCCAAATCGGCCGCGCCCTCAAGCGGGTATGATGTAATGGTAGCCTGTCAGCTTCCCAAGCTGAACGCGCGGGTTCGATTCCCGCTACCCGCTCCAAAATCGTGACCATGCGGGGCATGGTTCGATTTTGGAGGGCGCGAGCGGGAGCGAGTGGCGACCGGCCGGTCCGGCCGACTGGCATATGGCCAAGGCGTCAGCGATGAGTGGCAACCGCTCATCCCACCTCGCTGTGATATTCATACAGCCGGTGATCTTCGTATAGCCCGCCTTCGAGGTAGGGGCTGCCGCTGACGAACGCCTCGGCTGCGGCTCGGTCCGCCACGTCGAAAATCATCATCATCCCCGCCCGTTTGCCTTTGGCGTCGCGAAGGGGCCCGACCAGCCGGATATCGATGTACGGTTGCCCGAGGAAATCGGTCGTCTGCCACTGGACGGATTGAGGAACGGAATCCGCGTCGGGTTTCAGGAAACCCATCCAGGCAAAAAGCATCGTTTCATCTCCTGCTGTGGCCCGCAAGAGTCGGCGGACCGACGCAACTCCCAATACGAACAGAGGAACGCAAAAGTGGATTAGGCGTTGCTTAATATAAGCAAGCTTACTATATCCGTTTCGCGACGCAACGGGATACCAACGTGGAAACGCTTCCCTTCGAAATAGCCGAGACGGCACACGCGCTCCGCAAGGCGTTCGACCGCCGTTCGGTCGGCATGGGCGTAACTCGTGCGCAATGGAAGGTCCTGTTCCGGCTGGACCGGCAGCCGGGGCTGAGGCAGATCGAACTCGCCGACATGCTCGACATCGAGCCGATCACCTTGTCGCGCATCGTCGACCGGCTGGAGGAAGCCGAGCTCGTTGAGCGAGTGGCGGACCCTGCCGACCGGCGGGCCTGGCGGCTTCACGTCACCGCGCGCGCGCAGCCGCTCATCGCGAAGCTGCGCTCGGTGGCCGACGAGATGATTGCCGAAGCGTTTGCAGGAATCGACCCGGCCGACATCGCGATTACCAGGGCTGTACTTGGCCGAGTGCGTGAAAACGCGTGCCGGACGGCGCCTCTCAACAGGGCTTCGAATCAATGAACAAGATGCAGACCGAACCGCTCGCACCCGCCGACGTCGCGGAAGCGCCGGAGCGGAGACGTGGGATCAACGTCGAAAAGGGCAGCTGGCTTCGCACCGTGCTGATGCTCATCGTGCCGGCGCTGCTGATCGTGGGCGGCGGCTATTATTGGCTGACGAGCGGCAAGAGCGTGTCGACCGATGACGCACAGATCAAGCAGGACATCGTTTCGGTTAGCGCCCAGGTGACCGGGCCGGTGCAGCAGGTATTCGTCCGCAACGGCGCGCAGGTGAAGAAGGGTGATATCCTCTTCCAGATCGATCCGGCGCCGTTTCGCGTGGCCCTGGAGAACGCCCAGGCCCAGCTTGCCGCCGCGAGGCTCCAGACCACCCAGTTGAAGACGCAGGCAGCGGGCACCGGAGCGGACATCACCGGGTCGGAAGCGAACCTCAAGATCAAGGAAAACGCATTGGCTCGGCAGCAGGCGTTGCTGAAGCAGGGCTTCACCACGCGCGCCGACTATGAGGACGCGCTCAACAGTGTGAAAACCGCCGAGCAGCAGCTGGCGGACGCGCGCGCGCGTGCCGCAAATGCCCAGGCCGCGATCGCTCCGGGCCAGCAGCCGCAGATCGCGCAGGCTCAGGCGGCCGTCGACAAGGCGACGCTGGACCTGTCACGCACTACCGTGCGAGCGCCGATGGACGGGACCGTCGAGAATGCCGACAACCTCCAGGTCGGTCAGATGGCCGCGGAAGGGCTCGGCATGCTGTCGCTTGTCCACAGCAAGACCGCGTGGGTCGAGGCGAACTTCAAGGAGAAGGAGGTCGGGCGCATGGTTCCTGGCCAGCGGGCCGAGATCGAGGTCGACGCTTATTCCGGTCAGAAATTCCCGGCACACGTCCAGAGCATCGGCGCGGGGACGGGAAGCGAATTCTCGTTGCTGCCGGCGCAGAACGCGAACGGGAACTGGGTCAAGGTGACCCAGCGGGTGCCGGTCCGGATCGCGTTTGACGGTCATCCCTCGAAGCCGATGATCGCCGGGCTCTCGGTGACCGCGCGCGTCTATTTCGACAA
>DASSIU010000135.1:0-5883 GCA_035691585.1 Sphingomicrobium sp.
GCGGCAATCCAGCTGGGTTGCTTCGCTTCGCTCGCAATGACGGGGGACAAATGCGCCATTTCGCGGTGGTCGGTTCGGGTCCGGCGGGCTTCTATACCGCCGAGGCACTGGAAAAAGCCTATGGCGATCGGGCGCGGATCGATATCCTTGACCGTTATCCCGTACCCTATGGCCTGATCCGCTTCGGCGTCGCTCCGGATCACCAATCGCTGAAGGCAGTCAGCAAGCGATACGACAAGGTTGCCGAAAGCGCGGGAGTCGATTTCATCGGGAATGTCATGATCGGTCGCGACGTTTCCGTGGCCGAGCTGCTCGATCTGTATGACTCGGTGATCCTTGCGACTGGCGCGCCTCACGACCGGAAGCTCGGTATTCCGGGCGAAGAACTGCCGGGCGTCGTCGGTTCGGCTGAGTTCGTCGGCTGGTACAACGGTCATCCTGACTTCGCCGACCTCGATCCTCCGCTGCACGGCACGCACGCTGCCGTCATCGGAAATGGCAATGTCGCGCTCGACTGCGCGCGGATTCTTTCCAAGACCAGGCATGAGTTCGAAGGCTCGGACATCGTCGGCCATGCACTCGAGGCACTCGATAATTCGGCGATTCGCACAGTCACCATCCTCGGCCGGCGTGGTCCGCATCAGATCGCAATGACGCCGAAGCAACTGGGCGAACTCGGGCACCTCGAAGCCGCGGTGCCGGTGGTCGATCCCGCCGATTTCCCTCCGGTCCAAGCCGACGAACCGCTCGAGCCCGGACTCCGCAAATCGGTGACTTTGCTGCGCGGCTTTGCCGATCTTCCACAGGAGAAACCGAAGCGAATGGTGTTCGACTTCTTCGCCAAGCCGGTCGCTATCGAGGGCGACGGCAAAGTCGAACGGATCGTGGTCGAGAGAACGACTCTGGATGAGAGCGGCGGCGCGCGTGGAACGGGCGACACCTACCAAATACCGGCATCGCTGGTCATCACGGCGATCGGTTATTCGACCTCACCGATCCCGGACGTCCCATACGGAGGGGGCAACTTCGTCAACGAGAGTGGACGGATTGCAGATCGCCTCTACGCGGTGGGCTGGGCACGCCGCGGTCCCAGCGGCACCATTGGTACCAATCGGCCCGACGGCTATGAAGTCGCCGACCAGATCGCCGCCGCGATGCCCGCCGATCAGTCATCGGATCGGTCCGGAGCGGAAGGGCTCAAACGGCTGCTCGGCGAGCGTGGGGTAATGCCCACGGACTACGATGACTGGCGAAAGATCGAGGAGACTGAGACGGCCAATGCTCGGCCTGGCTCCCCGCGTGAAAAGTTCGTCCGGCACGAGCATTGGCTGCAGACCATCGGGCGTTGACTTGCCGCCCTCGACAAAGCTCAGGACGCGCTTGCGCTTATCGTAGCCCCCCTCTATCTAGCCGGCGCCTTGGCTCCCGCCGCGACCCTTCGTCGCAGCGAAAGCGGGTTCCGGTCGGGGAGTAGCTCAGCCTGGTAGAGCACTGTCTTCGGGAGGCAGGGGCCGGAGGTTCGAATCCTCTCTCCCCGACCATCATTGCTCCGCGATGATCTCACGGTTGATTTCAGCGATGCGGTCGCAGGCGGTCAGGGCCATCGCAACGCGCATTTCCGCCTCGATCAGCTTGAGCACATGGGCGACACCGGCTTCGCCACGAGCGCCAAGCGCATAGGCCCAGGCGCGGCCCATCAGCACGAAATCCGCGCCAAGCGCGAGCATGCGCACCACGTCGAGGCCTGAGCGCACGCCGCCGTCGGCGAGGATCGACACGCGTCCCCCTACGGCGTCCGCGATTGCGGCGAGAGCCCGAGCACTCGACAGTGCGCCGTCGAGCTGTCGGCCGCCGTGGTTCGAGACGACAATCCCGTCGGCGCCGCTTGCGGCTGCCGTCCGAGCATCGTCGGGATCGAGGATGCCTTTGATCACCAATGGTCCGTCCCATTGCGAACGTACCCACTCGACGTCCTTCCAGGTGACGCTCGCGTCGAAGTTGCCGGCGACCCAGCCCATGAGGTCGGCCAGGACTGCCCCGGAACCGAGCAGCGGCTGGAGGTTGCCCATCGTCATCGGCCGCCCGCGAACCGCTACATCCCACGCCCAGCCGGGGCGCTGAAAAACCTGCCACATCCGGCTGCCGGGACCGCGCAGCGAGCCCGACAGGCCCGCACGATAGTCGCGGTAGCGGGTGCCTGGCACCGCGAGGTCCACCGTCAGCAGCAGCGCGCCGCATCCCGCCTGCTTCGCCCGGGCGATCATATCGCTGACGAAGCCTCGGTCCTTGACGATATAGAGCTGGAACCAGAGAGGGGCGGCGCGAGCCACCTCATCGATCGAGCAGGCGCTCAGCGTCGACAATGTGAAGGGTACGCTGGCCGCCGCCGCTGCTCTTGCGGCCTGGACCTCGCCGCGGCGCGCGTACAGGCCTGACAGGCCGACGGGACCGAGGCCCACAGGCATCGACCAGCGCTTGCCGAACAGATCCGTCGACAAGTCGATTGACGACACATCACGCAGCACCCGCTGCTTCAGCGCGATGTTCTGCAAATCTTCGACGTTCCGCCTGAGCGTGACCTCGTCGTACGAACCGCCGTCGAGATATTCGAACAGGAAATGCGGCAGCCGCGCCTTGGCGAGCGCACGATAGTCCCCGACCGATGCCGCTCGCCGCATTCCTCCTGCTCCATCGCTTTACGTTCGCCCCAAGCGACCACATATCGCCGCGCGGATCAATAAAGCCAAAGGGAGGACGCGATGGTCGAGCAAATGCGAATGGACCTCACCAGGATGGCGCCGGATGCCTATCGCCATCTCATCCAGCTCGAGGGGGTGATCGCTGGGCACATCGATCGCAAACTGCTGCATCTCGTCAAGATGCGCGCCTCTCAGATCAACGGCTGCGCGTATTGCATCGGGATGCACACCGACGAGGCGCTGCGTGACGGCGAAAGGCCGGAGCGGCTGCTGATGCTCGACGCCTGGCACGAGAGCTCGATGTTCGACGACCGGGAGCGCTCCGCGCTTCGCTGGGCCGAGGAGATTACGCGGGTATCGGAGAGCCATGCGGGCAAGGATGCGTTTGACGCGTTGAAGCCGCACTTTTCCGATGACGAGATCGCGTGGCTGACGCTTGCCGCAGCGATGATCAACACTTGGAACCGGATCGCGATCAGCTCGCGTGCGCAATATGATCCGGCGATGTTTCACCGGACCGAAGCGAAGGTGACGGAACCGGCCTAGCTAGCGAAGCTCGGATCGAGCCGGTACGCCTTGCGCTTCAGGGCCGGCCAGGCAAGCAGATTGGCGGCAAGCGCAACGCCGACTTGACCCTGCTTCGCGGTAAGTTCGGGCGCGCCTTGGGGCGGCGTGTTCACCCGGTCCGCGGCGGAGAGGGCCATCACCTGTGCGTGACACGCCCGCTCAAGGAAATAGAGCCTCACGAAGCATTCTCCCACGTTCTTGCCCACCGCGAGCGTTCCGTGGTTGCGGAGGATCATCATATTCCTGCCGCCGAGATCAGCGACGAGCCGCTCGCGCTCGTCGAGGTCGACGGCGACTCCCTCATAATCGTGAAACGCCACGTCGTCGCGGACCAGCATCGCCGTCTGGGTCAACGGGAGTAGACCATCGCCGTGCGCCGACACAGCCTGTCCCGCCGGCGTATGAAGGTGCATCACCGCATGCGCATCCTCGCGTGCCATGTGGATGGCAGAATGGATGGTGAAACCGGCCGGATTGGTGATGAACGGAGTCGGCTTAACCGGATTGCCGTTGACGTCGACCTTGACCAGCGAAGACGCGGTCACCTCGTAGAACATCAGATTGTAGGGGTTGAGCAGGAACTGATGTTCCGGGCCTGGAATCCGCGCGGAGAGATGGGTGAAGATGAGATCATCCCAGCCGTAGTAAGCGACCATGCGATAGGCGGCGGCAAGGTCGACTCGGATCTGCCATTCGTCGTCGCTGACCTTTCCCTCCACGGAGGGGATTTCGATCGAATTGAGCGGCTTCATCTCGCTCATGCCGCGGTTGATGTTGTCTACCCGATTCATGCGGGCACCCCTTGCTTGTCCGGATGCGCGGCGGCGAATGCGTCGAGCTTGTTGGCGTTCTCCTCCGCGCGCAGCAACGTTGGATAAGCATCGAGCGGCAGGTTCACCCGCCGCGCGTTGTAGAGCTGCGGGATGAGGCAGACGTCGGCGCCGGTCGGCGCATCGCCGAACAGGAACTTGCCAGCCTTCGGCGCCGCCATCCGTTCAAGCGCCGGAAAGCCCTCGTCGATCCAATGGCGGGCCCAGGTGTCGATCTCGTCCTGCGAATGGCCGAGCTCGTTCTTCAGATATTTGAGCACCCGCAAATTGTTGAGCGGGTGGATGTCGCAGGCGATCGTGAGCGCCATTGCGACCACATGCGCCCGTTCTGCCGCCACTGCCGGGATTAGCGGCTGGTTGGGATAACGGAGGTCCAGATAATTGATGATCGCCAGGCTCTGGGTCAGACGATGGCCATCGATTTCCAGCATCGGCACCAGGCCTTGCGGGTTCCGCTCGCGATAATCGGCGGATTTCTGTGCGTCCTCGCGCAAGTCGATCTGGCGGCTCTCGTAATCTACGCCCTTCAGGTTGAGTGCGATGCGGACCCGATAGGCGGCAGAGGAACGCCAATATTCGTAGAGGACGGGTCGGCTCATGCCGCGCTGTTTACACCGCTGTCATGAAGGGCGCTATGACTTCGGGGGGTACGCGCACCGGCCGCCCGAGCGCCTTGTCGATAATCGCCCATTGGGTCTTCGCGCGGACGCAAGCCTTGCCATCGGCGCCGAGGAACTCTGCGAACCGATCGCATCGGGCGCCCTGCGGACCCTCGCCGACCCAGGTGCGGGCAGTGATGCTGTCGCCTTCATGCGCCGCGCGGAGGTAATCGATCTCGTGCCGCACGACGACCCAGTAATAAGCATTCCTGTGAATCGGCTTGGCGACAGTATCCCAGTGCGCGACCGCCACTTGCTGGATCCACTGCACCCACACAGCATTGTTGACGTGGCCGAGCTCGTCGATGTGCTCAGGGCCGGCGGTGAGGTTCATCTCGAAGGCCGGACGGTTCATTTCACCCCGGTCAGGATGAACCCGTAGGTTTCCGCCACTTCGTGCAGCTTGTCCCAGCGGCCCGACTTGCCGCCATGCCCCGCGCCCATGTTGATCTTGAGGAAGAGCGGGTTGGTGTCGGTCTTCGTCGCACGGAGCTTCGCCGCCCATTTCGCCGGTTCCCAGTAGGTTACCCGGGGGTCGGTGAGGCCCCCCGTGATCAGCAGCGGCGGATAGTCCTGCGGCTTCACATTGTCGTACGGCGAATAGCTGCGGATATAGTCGAACGCCGCCTTGTCGACGATCGGATTGCCCCATTCGGGCCACTCGCCGGGAGTGAGTGGCAGCGTGTCGTCGAGCATGGTGTTGAGCACGTCGACGAACGGCACGTCGGCCACCGCCGCCCCGAACAGCTCCGGGCTGGAATTCATGACAGCGCCCATCAGCTCGCCGCCGGCCGAGCCGCCGTTGATCGCGATTTGGCCCGCCTTCGTGAACTTCGCCGCGATCAGCCCCTTCGCGACATCGACGAAATCGTTGAACGTGTTCGTCCGCTTGGTGAGCTTCCCGTCCAGGAACCACCTGTAACCGAGGTCGTCGCCGCCGCGAATGTGCGCGATCGCGCAGGCCCAGCCACGGTCCAGCAGGCTGAGCCGGTTCGAATTGAACACCGGCGGGATCGCGTGGCCGTAAGCGCCATAGGCGTAGAGAAACAGCTTACCCTCGCCATTCTTCTCGAAGCCGCGTTTGTAGACGATCGACACCGGCACCTTCACGCCGTCGCGCGCATCAAC
>DASSIU010000136.1:0-5314 GCA_035691585.1 Sphingomicrobium sp.
CAGGGCCGCAAGATATTGCCGGAGCTGTTGCGATCGACCTTTGGTGAAGGTGAAGAAATGCGTCATCACCCAGCCTTGGCCGTACACATCATAGGGCGGCACTTTTTCGACGGGTGTAGCGAGGATGTCGCTGACCGGCACCCATTCGCCTCCGATGAAACCTCCGCGGTATTTGGCGGGAAATCCATAGGCCACTCGGCCGTCATCCAGGATTTTGCTCGCTCCGATCAGTTCCGCGAACCCCTCGGAATACCAGGTCGGATAATCGGCCGGGAAATATTGCAGCATGAAATGGTGCGCATATTCGTGGTGAAGAACGATGTCCGGTGACATGTCCTCGCCGTCGATGATCCGGCGCAACGTGACCGCGAACGGGCCAAGGACATTGCTGGCGTAAAAGCCCGCGACGCCCTCGGAATCCGGGCCGAGCGCGGCTTCGACCTGACTATTGTCCGCAAGTTCATAGATCCGAACCTTGACCGGCTGGACCTCGGACGAGAGTCCGGTCGCCATCCGCATCAGGCCGTCGATCTTCTCGAGCTTGGTGGCTCGCTCGGTTGCCTTCGCATCGCCGGCCTCGCTGTAGATGATGAAATGCTGGGTTTCGTACCGCCGCCATTCGGCGTTCGCGCTCGTACCGGCACACAGGATCGCCGCCCCAACCCATGCCTTCAACGCTCTCATTCACTGGCTCCCCTCTATGGTCAGGTTAACAACCTTAAGCAGGGACGCAAGATGCCGAAATCGTTCGCTTTTCATCTCTAAAGGAAGCTGTAGGGGTCGACGTCGACGCTGACTCGAACCTTGGCGCGCCATTCGATATCGGCGAGCCAGTCGCGGATCACGTCCTGGACGTCGAGGCTTCGCTTCGCGTGAACCAGCAGACGTTGTCGGTGACGGCCACGGAGCATCGCCAGCGGCGCGGGCGCCGGGCCGAACACGGCCATTCCTTCGACCTCGGGCGCGGCCTGGCCGATGCGTCGAGCGACGGTTTCCGCTTCGTCGGCATCTTCAGCAGAGACGATAATCGCAGCGAGGCGGCCAAACGGAGGCATGGCCGCATCGCGGCGCGAATCGGTCTCGGCTGCAAAGAAGCCTTCGATGTCGCCTTTGACCAGCGCCGCGATCACCGGAGCCTGCGGGTCGTGGGTCTGGACAAATACCCGGCCCGGCTTGTCTCCTCGCCCGGCCCGACCGGCGACTTGCTGGATCTGCTGGAAGCTGCGTTCTGCCGCCCGCAGGTCGCCGCCTGCAAGACCGAGGTCGGCATCAACGACGCCCACAAGCGTCAAGTTCGGAAAATGATAGCCCTTGGTCACCAGCTGCGTGCCGATTACGATGTCGATCGCGCCCAATTCCATCGCCCCGACGAATTCGGCTGCGCGAAGAGGCGACCAGATGGTGTCGGACGTGACAATCGCGGTCCGAGCTTCGGGAAAGAGTTGGGCCACCTCGTCCGCGATCCGCTCGACTCCTGGGCCGCACGCGACGAGGCTGTTCTCCTCGCCGCATTCGGGGCAGGCCTTGGGAGGCGGCATCACGTGGCCGCAATGGTGGCAGGCGAGCCGATGCATCAGTCGGTGCTCGACCATCCAGGCAGTGCAGTTCGGGCACTGGAACCGATGTCCGCAATGGCGGCACAAGGTCAGCGGAGCGAAGCCGCGGCGGTTGAGGAACAACAGCGATTGCTCGCCGCGCTCCAGGTTTGCCTCCAGTTCGCTGATCAGTTGCGGCGCGAGCCAGCGTCCGCGCGGCGGAGGATCCTGAGTGAGGTCGATAGCGCGGATGTCCGGCATCGACGCTCCGGCGAACCGCTTCGGCAGGCTCACTTCGCGGTAGCGGCCGAGCTCGACCATGTGGCGGCTCTCGATCGGCGGCGTTGCCGTCGAGAGGATCACCGGGATGTCCTCGAACTTCGCGCGCATCACGGCCGTGTCCCTAGCGTGATACTGGACACCGTCTTCCTGTTTGAAGCTCGGCTCGTGGGCCTCGTCGACTACGATCAGACCAAGTTCGGGATAAGGGAGGAACAAAGCCGAACGGGCGCCGACGGTCACCGCCGCTTCGCCGCTCGCGATCCCGCGCCAGGCGCGGCGACGCTGCGACGAATGCAGGTCCGAATGCCAGGCGACTGGGGCACAGCCGAAGCGTGCCTCGAAGCGCTTCAGGAATGGCTCGGTCAGCGCGATTTCAGGCAGCAGCACGAGCGCCTGCTTTCCCTCTCGCAAACATTCGGCGATTGCTTCGAAATAGACCTCTGTTTTGCCCGAACCGGTCACGCCGTCGAGCAAAACGGGGTCGAAACCGTTTCCGATTGCCGACGCGAGACTCGCCGAGGCTTCGCGCTGATGATCGTTTAGGTCCGGCGGTGCATAGTCTGGGTCGGGGCGGGCCAGCGGTCGGTCGGCGTCGACCGCGACGGGCTCCAGCGCGCCGGCGTTGACGAGGCCCCGCATGACGGCGTCGCTGACCTCGGCATGCTCGGCCAGCTCGCGCACCGTCCCTTGCCGCCCTTCTAGGGCCGCCAGCGCCTTTTCGCGTTGCGGCGTCATCCGATCGGGCGCGAAGCCAGTCGGTCGATATTCGATCAGCTGGCGCGACCCTTGCAGTGCGGCCGAGGAGGGCAGCACCATTCGTAGCACCGAGGCGAGCGGCGCGAGGTAATAATCCGCGGTCCATTCGCAGAGCCGGCGCAACGGCGCAGCGATCGGGGGAACGTTCACTACGCCAGCGAGGGGGCGGAGCCGCGCATCCGGCACTTCGTTGGACCGCAGACGCTCCGCTTCCCACGCGACGCCGAGCAATTGCCGCGGGCCGAGCGGCGCAACCACGACCGAGCCCGGCTCGACATGCATCTCGTCCGGCACGCGATAGTCGAGCGGCCCGAGCGCGGCATTCAGGGTTACGACACGGGCCCGATTCATTGCTATGGCATCTGCGGGCTGTGGGGATGTCTAGCAAGAGGTGTCCCCGATGATCGCGCGACGCTGGCGAGGCCGCATCCCGGCAGCCAAGGCCAATGAATATCTGAAACTGATGAAGGACGTCGGCCTGGCTGACTATCGCTCGACGCAAGGCAATCGCGGCGCCTGGTGCCTCCACCGCCACGAGGGCGACATCGTCCAAATCGAGATGTTCACCTTGTGGGACGATGAGGCTGCGATCCGCCGATTCGCGGGTGCCGACATGCTCAAGGCCAAATATTACGCGTTCGACCCGGACTTCCTGCTCGAGCTCGAGCCGGAGGTGACGCAGTTCGAGGTGATCGAGCCCTAGCGGAGGGTTACTTGCCCCGCTTCTTGCGGTGCTGGTCGAAGTCGAGGACGGCACTTTCGTCTTCGGGCTGGAGCAGGCCGAGCCGGCGCGCGACTTCCTGATAGGCCTCTTCGACCCCGCCGAGGTCCTGGCGGAAGCGATCCTTGTCGAGTTTCTGGTTAGTCTTGATGTCCCACAATCGGCAGCCATCGGGACTGATCTCGTCGGCCAGAATGACACGTGAATAATCGCCGTCCCAAACCCGGCCGAACTCGAGCTTGAAGTCGATCAGACGAATTCCGATTGCAGCAAACATTCCGGACAGGAAGTCATTAATGCGGATCGCCATGTCGGCGATGTCGTTCATTTCGTCCTGCGTCGCCCAGCCGAAACAGGCGATATGCTCGTCGGCGATCATCGGGTCGCCGAGCGCATCGTCCTTGTAATAATATTCGATGATCGTTCGGGGCAGCTGAGTGCCTTCCTCGATCCCGAGGCGCTTCGACAAGGACCCGGCGGCGACATTGCGGATGACGATCTCGATCGGAATAATCTCGACTTGGCGGATCAGCTGCTCGCGCATGTTGAGGCGACGGATGAAGTGTGTCGGAACCCCGATCACCTGCAACGCGGTGAAGATGTGTTCGGAAATGCGGTTGTTGATGACGCCCTTGCCGCTGATGGTGCCGCGCTTCTGCGCGTTGAATGCGGTCGCATCGTCCTTGAAGTACTGGATGAGGGTGCCCGGCTCCGGACCCTCGTAAAGGATCTTGGCCTTGCCCTCATAAATCTGGCGGCGGCGAGCCACGGTTCGCGTCACTCCAAGGAAAAATTTCGAAGGAGCGGGCGCTATAAGCGAGGAGGGCGGTGCGTGCTAGTCCGCCCTCCTCTTGGCGATCAGCGAAAACCCGCGCTGCGCGGGTTTCGCGACCAAGGCTCCGAATATTCAATCCGGTTCAAGACCTTGAAGGCATTGCTGACGCCCATGCCGAGGCGCTCGATTGCGCCTGAGACGGCCGCGTTCAGCTCGGTCCGGCCGGCCTGGTAGTGGCGATCGAAAATCTCGTCGACCATGGTGACCATCCTTTCCTCTCTCTTTCAGAGCGCGAGCGGGTATCCGTCGATGCGGTCATTGGCTGCGCGAAGGGCTTGCTCGATCAACTCCAGTCGGGATCCTTCGCTGAGCCTGTGCCAGGACCGTACGGGAGAGCGCGTCCGGATAAGCTGCGCAACAGGTCCATCTTCGCTGGGCGCACGGGTGCTGAGGCCATAAGCCATGGCGATGTTTCCTTCCTGTTGAAGGTCGCCGGCGAGGCGGGCTGTGAGGGGAGGGATCAGTCCTCGCCGACGACTTGAAGCCTAATTAGATATTCGCGCTTCGTTCCACCAATCAAACGGTGCGCGAGATCGATAAATTGGACTTATCGGGTCGCCTGCCGATCGCCGAGCGCCTCCTCGATTCGGCGCACGGCGTCGGTCCATGCGCGCGTTTCCGGGGCGATAAGCTCGAAGTGCCCGGAGGCAGGAATCCAGTCGATCGTCACTCGGTCTCCGGCCGCGGTCATCCGGCGCTGGTAGTCCGAGGCGAGCACAGTCGGGATGATCGGATCGTTGAGCCCGTTGACGAGATATTGGCGGATGCCGAGCGGCGCCAGCCGAGGAACAGACGTCTCCGCGTAATGGCCGCCTGCCAGGGTGGCGCTGACCGTTGTCCCGCAGCCATTGGGGACCCGAGTTTCCTCCTCGAGGTCGGGAAGGCCGCCTAGGCTGACGACCGCGGCGATTGGTATCGGGTCGGCGCTCCGCAACGGGCTAGTGCCCGGCAGGCGTGGCCGACCGGCAAGCCATAGCGCCAGGTGCCCGCCTGCGGAGTGGCCGACAGCGACTACGCGCTTCGTGTCGAGATGATATTCTGGGGCATGGGATCGAAGTGCATCGGCGGCAGCGGCGACGTCGAGGAAGGTCCCCGGATACCCGCCGCCAGGCCGATCTACCCCCCGATAATCGATGTTCCAGACCGCGATTCCGCGGCGTCTCAGGTCATCGGAAACCCAATCCA
>DASSIU010000137.1:0-11576 GCA_035691585.1 Sphingomicrobium sp.
CCCGAGCGTATCCCAGCGGATGCTGACGCTGACGCTTCGCAATCTCGAACGCGACGGGCTCGTCAGTCGGACGGTGACTCCGAGCATCCCGCCGCGCGTCGATTACGCGTTGACCGACCTTGGCTGCTCATTGCTGACGCCCGTCAACGCACTGTCGCAATGGGCGCTTGAGAACGTCGAGGCGATTCACGATGCCCAAGCGCGCTTCGATGCCGAGCAGGATAAGGCGCAGGCCGCCTAGTTATTCCCGGCAATTGCGCGTACCGTTCGCCGGCAGCATTGCTGCAGGGGGACAAGGCGCTGACAGCGTGACCGGCCTCGACGTTTCGATACAGCGGTCGACGATCGCGACGATTTCGTGGCGCATCCTTCCGCTGATCGGCCTTGGTTATCTCTTCTCGCTGATGGACCGCATCAACGTCAGCTTTGCGGCGCTTCAGATGAACGAGGAACTTCGGTTTAGCGCCACCATTTATGGGATGGGCGCCGGAGCGTTCTACCTGGCCTATGCGCTGTTCGAAGTGCCGTCGAACATGCTGCTGACGCGGTTCGGGGCGCGGCGCTGGCTGGCACGCATCATGGTCACCTGGGGCCTCATCGCAGCGTCGATGATGTTCGTCCGCTCGCCGGCCCAGTTCTATATCTTGCGCTTCATGCTCGGCGCCGCCGAGGCGGGCTTTTTCCCGGGGGTCGTCTATTATCTCGCTCACTGGTTTCCGCGCCTGCAGCGCGGCCGGGCGATCAGCCGCTTCTATTTCTTCGGACCGCTCGGATCGACGATCATGGGACTCGCATCGCCGCCGCTGCTCGCACTCGACGGTCATTTCGGTCTCGGCGGCTGGCAATGGCTTTTCCTGGTAGAGGGCCTGCCAGCGGCGGGGGTCGGGATCGCCATGTTCTTCCTGCTCCCGGACTCACCCTCCTCGGTCCGCTGGCTCAGAACCGATCAGAGCGATTGGATCGAACGCCAGCTCAACGCGGATACCGCGCGCATGCCCGCGACGGGATCGACGACCCTAGCTGCAGCCCTGGCACATCCGGCGACGGGCCGCTTCGCCTTGCTCGGCATGCTGACGATCGGTGCCATGGTCACCTACGCGCTTTCGGGTCCGCTGATCCTCAGGAAGGCGGGTTTCAGCAGCGGCGAGATCGGCACGCTTGTCGCGGTCGGAGGGGTGCTCGGCGCGCTCGGTATGCTTGCGACCGGCTGGATTTCGGATCGCCGCGGTGAGCGGTTCACGACGATGTGGATCAGCACCACGATCATGGGCCTCGCTTTTGCAATGACGGCAATCGTGAGCTCGCCCGCGGGATTCGCGGTGGCCTATCTGCTTTATGCTGTCTCGTGGGGAGCGGTGACCTTATCGCAGGTCAGCGCCTGGCCTGACTGCCTTCAGGGCCGGGTGCTCGCTCTTGGCTGCGCCGCGATCAATACGCTCTCGCAGCTCGGCGCGTTCCTGATGCCCGTCCTGTGGGGCCGCCTGTCCGACTCGACGGGAGGCTTCCGCGCCGGAGCCATCTTCTTGACCGTGGCGACAGCCGTCGCCCTGCTGCTGACCGCCGAACTTGCCAATCATGTCAGGCGAGCCGTCGCCGCCGCCGCCTAGCGGCGGTTGCGGGACGGGAGAATCCGGCTAGGGCGATGCGATGCTTAAGCCGCCTAGGACCGACATTGAGGCTCTGAAAACGCTCGACGAGCGGCTCCGCTGGCTGTCGGCCTGGACGATCCATCATGCCAATCATGTGCGTGAGAACACCGATGGGCTGAAGGTCGGCGGGCACCAGGCGAGTTGCTCGTCGATGACCGCGATCATGGCGGCGCTCTACTTCCATGCGCTCGGTCCGAACGATCGCGTCGCAGTGAAGCCGCATGCGGGGCCGGTGCTGCACGCGATCCATTATTTGCTCGGCTCGCAGTCGCGCGAGGCGCTGGAGAATTTCCGCGCGTTCGGGGGCGCGCAGTCTTATCCGAGCCGGACGAAGGACAGGATCCCGGTCGATTTCTCGACGGGCTCGGTCGGGCTGGGAGTCGCGATCACGCTCTTCGCCAGCCTGGTGCAGGACTATCTCTCTGCCCACGGCTGGCTGGACGAGGAAGATCGCGGCCGCTTCGTTGCGCTGATCGGTGATGCCGAGCTCGACGAAGGAAATATCTACGAAGCGATCATCGAGGGAGCGACGCACGACGTTCGCAATCTGTGGTGGATCATCGACTACAACCGCCAGAGCCTCGATGCGACCAGCGCAGACCGCATGTTCGAGCGGTTCGAGGAGATTTTCAGAAGCTGCGGCTGGCGCGTCGTCGAGCTTCGCTACGGCAAGCGGCTCCAGCGAGTACTCGAGAAGCACAAGGCGCTGAAGGCCTGGTTCGAGCAGCTCTCCAACGCCGAGCTATCGGCACTCCATTACCAGGGCGGCGCAGCCTGGCGGACACGCATCGAGACGGAGCTCGGCAAGAATGCCACCGCCTTCCTCAAGGGCTATGACGACGAAGCGCTGGCAGCACTGTTCACCGACCTCGGCGGTCATTGCATGGAGACGCTCGTCGAAGCCTTCGATGCGGCGCAGGACGACGTGCCGACCCTGTTCATCGCCTGGACGGTCAAGGGCTTCGGGCTGCCGTTTGCCGGGCACAAGGACAATCACGCCGGCCTGATGAATCCCACCCAGCTCGCCGCGCTGCGCGACGGGATGGGCGTGCGCGAGGGAAAGGAATGGGAACCGCTCGAAGGAATTGGCGACAATGCACGGATCGGCGTCGAAGCCTTGCTCGATCGCACCCGCGTCGCCCGCGAGAAGCGCGCACGAAGCTTCGGCGCCGTCGCCATACCGCCAATCCCCGCGCCAACGGGCGAAGAACAATCGACGCAGGCGGCATTCGGCCGCATCCTGCTCGACCTGTCGAAGGCCCGCGGCGATCTCGCCGACAAGATTGTCACCACCTCGCCCGACGTCACCGTCTCGACCAACCTCGGCGCCTGGGTCAACCAGCGCGGACTATTCCGACGCAGCGAAATACCCGACATCTTCGCCAAGGCAAAGATTGCTTCGGCGCAAAAATGGGCTGCAAACAACAGTGGCCAGCACATCGAGCTGGGCATCGCCGAGAGCAACCTGTTCCTAATGCTTGCCGCCGCCGGCCTCTCCGGCGACCTGTTCGGCACCCGCCTGTTCCCGATCGGAACGCTCTACGACCCGTTCATCGCCCGCGGGCTCGATAGCCTGAACTACGCCTGCTATCAGGACGCGCGGTTCCTGCTTGTCGCGACGCCCAGCGGGATCACCCTAGGGCCCGAAGGCGGCGCTCACCAGTCGATCAACCCTCCGTTGATTGCGCTCGGCCAGCCGGGCTTACGCCATTACGAGCCTGCCTACGCCGACGAGCTCGCCGCGATGATGGAGGAAGCGTTCCGGCTGATCGATGACCCAAAGGGCGAAAGTACCTACCTTCGGCTCTCAACCCGGAGCATCCAGCAGGCCGATCGTGAGGACGACAGGTGGCGCGATGGCGCACTGAAGGGCGGCTACTGGCTGCGCGAGCCCGGCCCCGGCGCCGAGGCCGCCATCGTCGCCATGGGAGCAATCATGCCGGAAGCGCTCGCCGCGTGGGAGGAACTCAGGGAAGACTTGCCCGGCCTCGGGCTGCTCGCCGTCACCTCGCCCGACCTCCTCCACCGCGGCTGGACCGCCGCGCAGGCGGCGCGGTGGAAAGGCCAGCGCGATCCGAGCCACGCAGAGCAACTGCTGTCGCGACTCTCGCCCGCGGCCGGTCTGGTGACCCTTGCGGATGCGGCGCCCGCGTCGCTGTCGTGGCTCGGTGGAGTCCTCGGCCAGCGCGTCGCGCCACTCGGAGTCGAGAAGTTCGGCCAGACCGGCAACCTCGTCGATCTCTATGCGACCTACCGCATCGACGGGGACGCGATTACCGAGGCGGTTGCCGAGTTGCTGTTGCCTCAATAGAGCGCGGCACATGGCCGGGCGCTATTTCGACGAGTGGAAGGTCGGCGACAAGGTGTCGCACGCAATCACTCGCACAGTCACCGAGATCGACAACGTCCTCATCACGACTCTCACCCACAATCCCCAGCCGCTCCATCTCGACTATGAGGCCGCGGCGAAGACCGAGTTCAAGAAACCGCTGATCAACAGCTGCTTCACCTTCAGCCTGATGGTCGGGGTCAGCGTCCACGACACGACGCTGGGAACGCTCGTCGCGAATCTCGGCTATGACAAATTGGTCTTTCCCAAGCCCGTGTTTGCCGGCGACACGCTGCACAGCGAAAGCGAGTGCATCGCCGTCCGTGACAGCAAATCGCGGCCCAACGCAGGCATCGTGACCTGGGCGCACCGCAGCTTCAACCAACGCGACGAGCTGGTGTGCGAGTGCACGCGCACCGCGCTGATCCAGAAGAAGCCGCAATGACCGAGCCCCGCTCCTGGCTGTTCGTCCCGGCCGACAGCGAACGGAAAATCATGAAGGCGCTCGACAGCGAGGCCGACGCAATCATTTTCGACCTCGAGGACAGCGTGGTGCCGGACCGCAAGGCGGCGGCGCGCGACATTCTGAAGAATCTGCCCGAACGATCGAACGGCCCGCAATGGTGGATTCGAGTCAATCCACTTGGCTCTGAGTTTATGAAGGACGACCTCACGCTCATCGCCAGCGCCTACGTCCACGGGATCGTCCTTCCGAAGGCCGAGAGCGGCGCCGATGTGACCCAGCTCGCACATCGCACAGGCAACATCCCGATCCACGCGATCGTGACTGAAACCGCGGCGAGCCTGTTCGGCCTCCTCTCCTACCGCACCCCCAACTCGCCGCTGGCCGCGATGAGCTGGGGGGCCGAGGACCTCTCCGCGGCGCTCGGCGCATCGTCGAAATATGATGCGAGCGGTGAGCTCAGCTTCACCTACCGTCTCGCGCGCAGCCTGTGCCTGGCGGGCGCCGTCGCGGCCGGAGTCCAGCCGGTCGATGGAGTCTTCGCCGATTTCAAGCACGAAAAGGGCCTCCGCGCCGAAGCGGAAGCCGCGCGCCGGGAAGGCTTCACCGGCAAGCTTGCCATCCACCCCGCGCAGGTGCCGATCATCAACGCGGGCTTCACGCCCTCGAAGGAGGACGTAGCCCACGCCGAGGGAATCGTCGCCGCATTCGAAGCACACCCCGACGCGGGCGTGCTGTCCGTCGACGGCAAAATGGTCGATCGCCCTCACTTAGTGCAGGCCAGGCGCGTTCTCGAAAGGGCCAGCCAGGGAGCCGCGTAATGGTCGAAGCAGTCCATCCCGTTCCGACCGATTTCAAGGCACGAATCGGTCCGACCGAGCTCGCTGAGCTGAATGACCTGGCGGCCGCCGACCCCGACCGCTTCTGGCTCGACCAGGCCAGGCGGCTGACCTGGAACAAATTTCCGACGGAGGCCGGCGACTGGTCGTTCGACGAGAATGACTTTCACATCCGCTGGTATTCGGACGGCCAGCTCAACCTGTCGGTCAATTGTCTCGACCGTCACCTCGCGGAGCACGGCGATCGCACCGCGCTGATCTTCGAAGCGGATGAACCGGGGCGCGGCCACCGCCTGACCTACCGCGAGCTGTATGAGGAGACCTGCCGCTTCGCGAACCTCCTGAAACAACGCGGCGTGGGGCGCGGCGACCGAGTCATGATCTACATGCCAATGATCCCGGAGGCGGCGGCGGCGATGCTCGCTTGCGCGCGCGTCGGGGCCGTTCATTCGGTCGTGTTCGGCGGCTTCTCGCCCGAAAGCCTCGCCGGACGGATTGCGGACTGCGACGCCTGTGCAGTCATCACCGCCGATGAGGGCGTCCGCGGCGGCAAGCCCATTCCGCTGAAGCGTAACGTCGATACCGCGCTTGAGTCCCGCGACGTCCCGACCGTCATCGTCGTCACTCGCACCGGCGCCGACGTACCGATGAAGGAAGGCCGCGACATCCGATATTCGGACGTCCGCGAGCAGCTCTCAACCGAGTGCAATCCCGAGATCATGAACGCGGAAGACCCGCTGTTCATCCTTTACACCTCGGGATCGACCGGGAAGCCAAAGGGCGTCGTCCATACCACCGGCGGATATGCAGTGTGGGCGGCGACGACTTTCGACTGGGTGTTCGACTACCGGCCAGACGACATTTTCTGGTGCACGGCCGACATCGGCTGGATCACCGGTCATTCCTATGTCGTCTACGGTCCGCTGGCGATGGGCGCGACCAGCGTGATGTTTGACGGGGTTCCCAATTACCCGGATTTCGGGCGCTTCTGGGAGACGGTCGATCGCCTCGGAGTGACCATCTTCTACACTGCCCCGACGGCGATCCGCGCCCTGATGCGCGAGGGTGACGAACCGGTGAAGCGCTACAGTCGCTCGTCGCTGCGGCTGCTTGGAACGGTCGGCGAACCGATCAATCCGGAAGCATGGGAATGGTACTGGCGCGTTGTCGGCGACGAGCGCTGCCCGGTCGTCGACACCTGGTGGCAGACGGAGACGGGTGGGATCCTCATTTCGCCGTTCCCCGGCGCGACGGAGATGAAACCGGGAAGCGCGACCAGGCCACTACCGGGCGTGAAGCCGCTCCTCGTCGATGCCGAGCACAAGGTGCTGGAGGGGCCGGCGAGCGGGAACCTCTGCATCTCCGCTTCCTGGCCCGGGCAAATGCGCACCGTGTGGAACGATCACGGCCGCTTCTTCGAGACCTATTTCAAGGCCTACCCTGGTCTCTACTTCACCGGCGACGGGTGCCGCCGCGACGAGGACAGCTATTACTGGATCACCGGACGCGTCGACGACGTGATCAACGTATCCGGGCACCGGGTCGGCACCGCGGAGGTCGAAAGCGCGCTGGTCGCGCACCCCAAGGTGGCCGAGGCCGCCGTCGTCGCCTACCCTCACGACATCAAGGGGCAGGCAATCTATGCCTTCGTGACGCTCAACGCCGGCGAGGAGGGCAGCGATGAGCTGCGCAGGGAGCTGGTGCAGCAAGTCCGCCACGACATCGGTGCGCTTGCAGCGCCGGACAAGATTCATTTCACGCCGGCGCTGCCCAAGACCCGCTCAGGCAAGATCATGCGACGCATCCTGCGCAAGATCGCCGAGGGGGCGACAGGCTTCGGCGACATTTCGACGCTCGCGGATCCGACCATCGTCGACTCGCTCGTCGCGGGCCGCCAATGAAGCGCGCAATCGCGCTGGCCGCCGGCATACTCTGCGGCTGCGGCAGCAATCCCGGGGCGACTGGCTGGCCCTTCGACCCGGTCCACTTCTTCACGGGCCATACGCACGGCGAGGCTCGGCTGCGGCTGGTCACCGGCGCATCCCGCCAGGTCTCGATTGACAGCATCGGCACACCAGACGGAGGTGGCGGACTGGTGCTCGATCAGACGATCCAAGAGGGTAAGCAACCGGCCCGGACGCGTCGCTGGGTAATCCATCCGGCCGGGCCGAATCACTGGACCGGGACGCTGACCGACGCCGTTGGGCCGGTGACGATCGATCGAACCTCGTCGGAGGTTATCATTCATTACCGGATGAAAAGTGGGAATGAGGTCGAGCAGCACCTGCAATTGCCGCCCGGCGGCCTCGTCACGAATCACATGGAGGTCTCACGATTCGGAATCAACGTGGCGACGCTCGACGAACAGATCCGCAAGCTTCCGCAATGAACCGTGCCCAATTCGTCGTGGCGATAGCCTCATTCGCAGCGGCCGCTCCGGCTATGCCGGAACCCCCAAAGCTCGACATGACCGGTTTCTTCAGCGGCAAGAGCCACGCCGACAACGTGATCAAGATTGCGCTCCACTCACCCCACAGGCTGATCGTCGATAGCGTCGGTGGGCACAACAAGGAGGGGGAGTTCGTCCTCGTCGACACCGTTCGCGAGGAGGGCAAGCCGGTGCGTACCCGCACCTGGGTGATGCGCCCGGTGGGGGCGGATCATTTCAGCGGCTCGCTCAGCGATGCAATCGGTCCGGTCGATGTTGTCGTTCACGGCGATTCGGCGGCAATCAGTTACACGATGAAGGACGGTCACCTGAAAATCCTGCAAGAGATACAGCTGCAAGGTGACGGCAGAAGTCTCTCGAACCACGTGATCGCGAAGAAGTTCGGTCTGACCTTCGCTCACGTCGACGGCACGATCCGGAAGGTGGATTAACTCGAGCGCTGTTCGAAGAGCTTGTGGAACTGCTGGAGCTCGGCAGGTGCGATGTCCGAGACCGCGGCGAAGCGGAGGCCGTTGCGGCTCCATTCCTTGACCGTGAAGCCGTCCTTCACGAACGATCTTTCGGCGGCGTCTCTGGCTGGCCAGATGAACAGGTTCACGGTGTGCAGCCTCCGGTGATAGACGATGGCGGCGACGGTCTTGCCGTTTATCGAATCCAGCCGTCCACCGGCAAGCGGAAAGCCTTGGTCGGCGAGTTCCGGAACGGGCGGCGAGAAATCGATGCGGCCATTGAACCACGGCTTCACGATATGCTGGTTGGTCGTCTGGACGTCCGTGAGATGGCCTGGCTGAAGCGAACGAACGTGGCTCGAAACGATCTCCTGATCGACGACCGAATCCGCGCCGGGCGGCATCAAGGTCACCAACGCCAGTGACGCGGCAAGCGCTCCGATCACCCCGGGACCCAGCCATCGCAACAGCCGATTATCGTTCGACGCACCGGGAGCCGCCAGTTCCGGCATCGACGCGATCCTTCGCGACAAAGCGGCCGGGGCGGAATGTCGCACGCCCTCCGAGCGAAGCAGATTGCGCACCGCCTGAAGCCGTTCCAGCTGCTCGCGGCACCCTTCGCAGCGCGCGACGTGCGCCTCGACCATGGCGACGTTGGCCGCATCGAGCTCATTGTCGACGAGCCCGCCGAGCAGCAGCTCCTGATCAACGCAGGCCGGCATCACTTCACGCTCCTTGATTGTTCGTCGGCAAGCTCGCTCGACGGCAGTAATTCCTTGGCCAAGACGGCGCGTCCGCGCGCGAGGCGCGACATGACGGTTCCGATCGGCACTCCGGTTACCTCGGCGATCTCGGCGTAGGACAAGTCCTCGAGATCGCGCAGGACCACGGCTTCGCGGAACGGTTCGGGAATGGCCTCGATTGCAGTCCGGACACGGCCGATCGTGTCCTTGCGTTGGACTTCCTCCTCCGGAGTCGGGGCCGGGTCCGGATGGCTTGCCAGTTGGGCGGCCGCTTCCTCGCTGAGGCCGCTTTCGTGAACCACCAGCGCCATCGCGCCGGCCCGTCCAGCCTGTGCCGTCCGGCAGCAATTGCGGACGATGGTGAACAGCCAGGCCCGGGCCGAGCCGCCGCGAAATTGCGCGAACGCTCGAAACGCGCGGAGCATCGCATCCTGAACCGCGTCCTCGGCTATGGTCGGATCCCGGCTCAGGTACCGTGCCAGGTTATAAGCGCCGTCCAGGTGCGGCAGAATGACCCGATTGAATTCGTGCACTTGGCCGGCGCCGGGTGAGGAACTTCCCGGCGCCGGGCCGTTTTCGGCCGTTCGCCTTCGCGTGAAGAGAGAGGGGGCGATCGTCTTCACGAGCTTGCGGCCTTCCCTACTTCACGCCTTGACGATGATCGTTCCCGTCATGTGCGGGTGCAGGGAGCAGAAATAGCCGAATTGGCCGGGCTTGGCGAAAGTGAAGGAAAACTTGTCGCCGCTGTCGAGGACCTTCGATTTGAACGCGCCGCTGTTCGAGGTGACCGTGTGGGGGATGTCGTCACCGTTGGTCCAGGTCACCGTTGTCCCGGCTTTCACCGTCAAAACCTGCGCCTTGAAGGTGAAATTTCCGATCTGGACGGCGGCGGCCGGAGACGGGGCGGCCCGGGCCATGTCCGCCGCGACTGACATCATCAACGCGCTGCCCGCGAGGACGGCGGCCTGGAACGTCAACATCTTGAAAGCGCGAGTCATAGTGTCTCCTGTGGATCAGGCGGTGAGGGTTGAATCGATGAGGGCGATGCGGTCGTGCCCGCGGACGAACAGCGCGTCGGTGATCCCGAGCATGCTGTGGAGTTGCTCGGGCGGCACCTTGAGCGGGCCCGGCGAAGGAGCTGTCCCGGGCGCCGGCTGGGGGAAGGCGGTCGAGCGCGCGGTGTGGAAAGCGATGCGCCCTTCGACCTTTTGCGTGATCTGGTGGATGTGCCCGTTGAGGATTGTCACCGACCCGAACCGCGCAAGCAGCTTCAGGGCCTGTGTCGCATCGTCGGTGCCCCAGCCCCAATCGGCATAGACCGTCCACAGGGGAATGTGGGCGAAGACCACGATCGGCTGCGACGAGGGGCGCCCGGCGAGGTCGTCCTTCAGCCAGGCGAGCTGCGCCGCACCTAGGTTGCCCATGCCGCCGGGCTTCAAGTCGGCGACGTTGACCAACGCGACGAAATGCACACCCCGATGGTCGAAACTGTACCAGCCGGCGCCCCGGCTCCCTTTCCCGAACCGGTTGAGGAAGGCCTTGCCGCCATCGGGGTCGAGCATGTCATGCTCGCCGGGAACGAAGAAGACCGGGAGCCCGAGCTCCTTCAGCATCTGCTCGGCATCGTCGAACTGGTCGTCGCGCGAGAGCTGCGAGACATCGCCCGTGTGGATTACGAAGTCGGGCCGCTGCGGCAACGCCTTCACCTTGGCGATCGCCTCGCGGAAGGTGGCTCGGGCGTCAGCGTTGGGGGGCTTGTTGAAGCCGATATGGCTGTCGCTGATCTGCGCAAAGGTAAACGGCGCTATTGCGCTGCGATGCGGGGCTGCAATCGCCGCGTCGAGCGCGATCGAGCTTCCGATGCCGCCTTCAAAGGCGAACAGCGCGCCGGTCCCTGCCCATGCCATGCACTTGAGGAATCCGCGGCGGTCGTCGTCCATGTCGTCAAGCATCGAAAGGCCCTTTCCATGAGGCGTTCGGATGTGATGACCGGCGATGCCGCGGCTTTATTCCCGCTTGGCGAAAAAGATTTCTGGGTTATCCCTTGGCTCAAGGGGAGAGGACATGGCGACCATAGCCGAACAGCAGCACCACAAGCCCTGGTCGATGGCGCGGGTCGTCATCGCCTCGTCCACGGGCACGGCGTTCGAATGGTACGACTTCTTCATCTTCGGCAATCTGGCGCCGGTCATCGGCAAGGTGTTTTTCGCCGGGCTCGAGCCGACGCAGGCGCTGATCGCGGCGCTGGCGCTGTTCGCCGCCGCCTTCGCCTTCCGGCCGCTGGGCGCGCTGATCTTCGGCGTGGTCGGCGACAAGCTCGGCCGCAAGGGTGCATTCCTCGTCACCGTCAGCCTGATGGGCGGCGCTACCTTCCTGATCGGCCTGCTGCCGACCTACGCACAGGCCGGCACCACCGGACCAATTCTGCTCATTGTGCTGCGCATCCTGCAGGGCATCGCGCTCGGCGGCGAATATGGCGGCGCGGCAATCTACGTCGCCGAGCATGCGCCCAACGACAAGCGCGGGTCGGCGACCGGCTGGATCCAGTCTTCGGCCTCCTTTGGCCTGCTTGCCGCCTTGCTGGTGATCGTCGCGACCCGCAGCTACATGGGCGCCGACGACTTCGACAGCTGGGGCTGGCGAATCCCGTTCCTC
>DASSIU010000138.1:0-8095 GCA_035691585.1 Sphingomicrobium sp.
TAGCCCGGTTCCTATTGTCGCTGAAGGGAATTCGCCGTAAAGTTCCCTTTCTGTTCCGGTGGGAGTGACGGAATGAGCATGGCTGCTGTTGCGTTCGCCATCCTGGCGCTGATCATCGGCGCCTTGATCGGCTGGCTCTACGCGAGCCGCGAGGCGGCGGGTGCGCGGCAGACCGTGGACACCCTGCGGCTCCAGCTCGACGAGGTCGTCAGGGAGCGTGATTCCAACCGTTCGGCGGCGAATGAGCTGGCGGCCCTCAAGGCCGCTCAGGATGAGCGAGACCGCGCTCACGAACAGCGGCTGAAGGAACTGATCGAGGCCAAGGACGCGCTTTCAGCTCAATTCTCTGAAATTGGCGGCAAGCTGTTGAATGAGGCGCAAAAAGCGTTCCTCGATCGGGCCGACGCGCGGTTCAACCAGGCCGGCGAGAAGAACGAGGAGAAGCTCAAGAACCTGCTGCAGCCGGTCGAGGCCACCCTCCAGCGCTACGAGAAGAGTCTCGACGAGATCGAGAAGGCCCGGAACGCAAGCTATGGCGAGCTGAAGCAGGCGGTGGCGCAACTGGCGCAGGGGAACGACCAGGTGCGGCGCGAAACGCAGCGGCTCGCCAACGGGATGGTATCGAGCCCGAAGGCCAGAGGGCGCTGGGGCGAGGAGCAGCTTCGGACCATCCTCGAATCCGCGGGCCTTGCCGAGAACGTTGATTTCACCCTTCAAGGCAGCGTCTCCGATGGCGAGCGCATCCTTCGGCCCGACTGCGTGATCAATCTGCCTGGCGAGCGGTGCATCGTCGTCGATGTCAAATGCCCGCTGGTCGCGTTTGAGCAGGCCTATGATGAAGAGGATGACGAGAAGCGCGCGGCACTGCTGCTCCAGCATGCCGCCGCGCTGAAAAGCTACGCCAGCGATCTCGGACGAAAGGCCTATTGGCGGCAGTTCGACCTTTCCCCCGATTTCGTCATCATGTTCGTTCCGGGCGAACATTTTCTCGCCGCCGCGGCCGAACGCGCGCCCGACTTGATCGAAACCGCGTTCCGAAGCGGGGTGATTGTCGCTTCGACGATCAACATGCTCGCGCTTGCCAAGATCATGGCGGGCATGTGGCGCCAGGAAGCGCTGGCGGCGCAGGCGCACGAAGTCGCCGAGGTCGGGAAGGAATTATATCGCCGGCTTTCGGTGATGGGCAGCCACGTCGCCAAGCTGGGCCGCAATCTAGGGCTAGCCACGGGCGCCTACAACGACTTTGTCGGAAGTCTCGAAAGCCAGGTGCTTACCCAGGCCAAGCGCTTCGAAACGCTCAAGGTGGAAACCGGCGGCAAGTCGATCGAGGCCATTCCGGTCATCGAATCCTCGCCGCGGCCGCTAACCAAGCTTTCGACGATCGAGCAGGACGACGATCTGCCGCAGATCGCGGCGGAGTAGGCTGGTTTCTTGCAAAGTAGGATTTCGCGTGCTGCCGTGGTCGTCGGCTCTTTGATCAGTGCGTGACCGGTCCCCGCGCAATCGGGTCACTCGATAAAGTCACGGAAAATGGCGCCGCATCGGGTGACATTAGTGACCTTATGAGCGCCAGCTCGCCCGAATCGCGAACGCCATCACGGCGGTTGCCATGGCGGCGTTGAGGCTGTCCGCGCGTCCGGCCATCGGGATTTTCACGCGTAGATCGCATTCGGCTTCGTAGTCGGCGGGCAAGCCCTGCTGCTCGTTCCCGATCAGCAGGAAGCAAGGCTGGCGGTATTCGGCGTCGAGGTAATCGAGGGACGCCTTGAGGCTGGTGCCGACAAGCTGTCCTTCGCCCGACCTGAGCCAGCTCACGAATTCGGGCCAGCGCGCGGTCGCGATGTCCTGGGTGAACAGCGCGCCCATCGACGCCCTGACCGCTTCGACCGAGAATGGATCGGCGCTCTCGTCGATCAGGATCAGGCCACCGGCCCCGGCCGCATCCCCGGTCCTGAGGATCGTCCCGATGTTGCCCGGATCGCGCAGCGCCTGGGCAACGATCCACAGCGGCGCTTTCGAACGCTCGATGCGATCGAGCGACGTCTCGGGCTGGCGGTAGGCGCCGAGGACCATCTGCGGATTGTCCTTGCCGCTCATCTTGGACAGGATGTCCGCGCTGGTCTCGATGGCGTCGCCGCCCGCGGTCTCGGTCGCCGCGATGATTTCTGCGGCAAGCGGGTGTCTCGCTCCCTCGGGGGAGAAAGCGATGATCTCGGGAAGGACGCCGCTGTCCCGCGCCTCGGTCAAAATGCGCAGCCCCTCGGCGAGGAACAGCCCTTCCGACTTCCGCGCCTTCTTGTCGCGCAGCGAGCGCAGCAGCTTGACGGTCGAGTTGGAGAAGGCGGTGACCTGGCGAACCATTATTCTTCGCCGAACCGCTCCTCGACGAGTGCGACCAGCCTCGCCAGTGCTTCGTCGGCACCGTCGCCCTCGACGTGGATGACGATCGTGTCGCCCATTGCCGCGCCGAGCATCATCAGGCCCATGATCGAGGTGCCGCAAACTCGGTTGCCGTCTTTCTCGACCTCGGTCTTCGCCTCGATTTGGCTGGCGAGATTGACGAACTTCGCGCTCGCCCGCGCGTGGAGTCCGCGTTGGTTGGTGATCGTGACCTGGCGGCTTGCTTGCCCTTGGCCCCCGGTCAAGCCGCGGCCTCGCCCAGGATCTCGCTGGCGACGGAGATATATTTGCGTCCCGCCTCGCGCGCCGCGGCGACGGCGGCGTGGACCGGCATCACCTTGCGCGCTCCCTCGAGCCGGATCAGCATCGGCAGGTTCACGCCGGCGATCACCTCGATATTCTCGGTCTTCATCAGGCTGATCGCGAGGTTCGACGGAGTGCCTCCGAACAGGTCGGTGAGGATGATGACGCCCTGGCCTTGCTCGACCTTGCCGATCGCCTTTGCGATGTCCTTGCGACGCCGCTCCATGTCGTCGTCGGGCCCGATGCAGATCGCCTCGATCGCTTCCTGCGGCCCGACCACATGTTCCATCGCGGTGACGAACTCGGCCGCGAGACGGCCATGGGTCACCAGCACTAATCCGATCATCGACTCAACTCGTCCTCGCTCGCCGGAGCGCGCCCGGGTTGGCGTTCGATCGTGTCCCTCGGCGGCGAGGCGAGATCACGGTGACGCACATTCGGTGCAAATCCGGCACGACGCAACCGTTCCGCCATTTCGACTGCCGCGGCGACCGAGCGGTGCCGTCCTCCCGTGCAGCCGAACGCGACGGTCACGTAACTTTTGCCCGCGGCCCAGTAGCGGGGAATCCAATCGATGAGAAGGGATTCGATGCGGTCGATCGCTTCGCCCCAGGAGGGCTCCTGCTCCAGAAAGGCACGGACAGGCGCATCGGCCCCGGTCAACGGGCGCAACTCCTCCTCCCAGTGCGGATTGGGCAGGAAGCGCAGATCGAACACCAGATCGGCGGTGCGCGAGATCCCGCGCGCGAATGAGAAAGATGAAATGGTCAGCACCGGCTGATCGGCATCGCCGCCGAACCGTCGTCTCAGCTCATCGCGAAGCTCGGCGGGCGAAAGATCCGTGGTGTCGACCAGGCTGTCGGCGGCGGTCCGAAGCGGCCAGGTAAGCTGGCGCTCCCGGGCAATGCCGTCCTCGGCGGGCCGGTCCGGCGCCAGCGGATGGCGGCGCCGAGTCTCATCGTAGCGGCGCATGAGCTCCGTGCCCGAGCAATCCAGGTAGAGCAGTTCGGGCTCGACCCCTTCGATGGAGTGGATCAGGTCGCCCAGGGTCGCCGGGTCGAAACCTCGGCTTCGAACGTCCATGCCGATGGCGACGTTTGCGGTTCGCTGCCCGCCGCCGTGGACGAATTCATGCAAGAGGTCGGTGGGAAGGTTGTCGCCCACGTCCCAGCCCATATCCTCGAGCGCGTCGAGCACCGTCGACTTGCCCGCCCCGGACATTCCGGTGACGAGCAACAGGCGCGGCAGGCGCCGCGCGGACGACATCAGAAGTTGAGGCCCATTCGGTCCAGTGCCAGCACGACCTTCGAAGGTGCCGAGGCAGTCATTGCATCGATGGTGATGAGCGGCAGCTTGATTCCGAGAATCGGTCGCTCGCGGCTGTCGTCGGGCATCCGCTGGATGTCGCCGGTCAGCTCCACGATCAGCGCGACAGGGACATTGTCGATCTGTTCCATGTCGATGATTCCGATGCCGCGGATTTCGAGCTTGCCGGCAATCGTCGGCGGGGCAGAGGCAACAAGACGACCGCCGTCCTTTTTCACGATCGTCTGATCGTCGCTGACGAGGGAGAAGCCACGATCGACCAGGCGCAGAGTGAGGTCCGATTTGCCCGATCCTGAGGGGCCGGTGATGAGGACGGCACGGCCGCCGATGGCGACGGTGCTGCCATGAACTGTCTCGGCGCTGAGGCGCGGGCCTCGTTCAGGAATCATCTGGTTCATTCGCGATCTGCTGCCGGAAGGCGGATGGTGAAGCGGGCGCCCGATGGGGCGTCATCACGGTCCTGCACGTCAATCTCTCCGTCGTGGCCATTCACGATTGCCTGGGCGATGGCAAGGCCGAGGCCGGAATGGCGTCCGAAATTCTCGCCCTCCGGCCGTACTGAATGGAAGCGGTTAAAAATCGCCTCACGGGCTTCGGCGGGAACGCCTGGACCTTCATCGTCGATCCTGATCCGGACCTCGTCGCCAACCCGCGCGACCGCGATTTCGACCAGACCGCCGGGCGGCGAGAAGCTGACGGCATTGTCGATGATCGCGTTGATCGCCCGGGCGAGCCGATCGGGCTTGCCCATCACTGCAGCGCTATCCTTGCGCGGACGGGCGAAGGCGAACCGGGCATCGCCGGTTTCCCGGCGTGTTTCCCAACTGTGCACCAACTGCTCGATCAGCGGACCGAGATCGACCCGCTCGAATGTCGCGCGGGCGAGCTCGGCATCCGTGCGAGCGGCCTCGCTGATGTCACTGATCAGCCGATCGAGCCGGACGACGTCTTCACGAACGATGCGTCTTAGCTTTTCTCTGAGCTCGGGGTCCTCGACTCGGTCGAGCCCGTCCACCGCGGACCGGAGCGAGGCGAGGGGGTTCTTCAGCTCGTGTGTAACGTCGGCGGCGAACGCCTCGATATTGTCGATTCGATGTCTCAGCGACTGGCTCATATCGGATACGGCACGCGCGAGCAGGCCGATCTCGTCGCTTCTCGACGGCAGCCGAGGTACGTTCACCTCGCGCGAGCGACCGAGGCGCACGCGATGGGCGGCGAGCGCAAGCCGGCGCAACGGGCGCACGATGGTCCGAGCCAGGAATAGCGACAGGAACACCGAAATCGCGACCAGGATCGCCATCGCCGCGGCAATGATCGCCCGCTGGCTGCGAACTGTCCGCGTGAAGGCCCGGTCGTTGGTCGTCGCCAGCAGCACTCCGTCCTTCATTGGAGCTGCGGCGGAGATCACGGGCGTGAGGTCTGGCGCGTTGCGCACGGCCGTTGCTGTCTTGCCCGTCGCCCTTGCTCGAACAGCTTCGGGCCACGATTGCAACCGGTCCACCTGCGGCTCGACGAACTCGTCGAGCGAGCGCGCTCCGACCAGGGCATTGAAGCCGCGATCGAGCGCCCGCGCCGCATCCTTGGTCCATTTCTGCCTGGTCGGATCAATCAGCTGATAGGTGGGGCCGGTCAGGTGCCAGCTGTCAGCGACCAGTGTCCCGTCAGGGCCGAACATTCGCAGCCTGCTGCCGGTCGATCGTGACACGGTGGCAAGAATGGGCTCCCGGTCCTCCGGGCCGGCCGCGTCGATCGCGAGCGCGGTCGCGGTCGCTTCGATCCGGGTCTGCCGGACCCGTTCCTTGCTGAGCCGGTTTCGGAACACGTCGAGGTAGAGCGTGCTGAGAGCGACCAGTAAGATGGTGATCAGGTTCAACGCGAGGATGCGATGGGCGAGCGTCCACCGCCCGGACCATTTCAGCCGGAGATCGGCGTCCTCATTGCTCGTCGAATCGATATCCGACGCCATAGAGGGTCTCGATTGAGTCGAACTCAGGATCGGTGGCGCGGAATTTCCTGCGGATCCGCTTGATGTGGCTGTCGATGGTGCGGTCGTCGACATAGACGTCATCGTTATAGGCGACGTCGAGCAGCTGGTTGCGCGATTTCACGACACCGGGCCGCTGAGCGAGTGCCTCGAGGATCAGGAATTCGGTGACCGTCAGGCTGACTTCGCGACCGCTCCAGAAGATCTTGTGGCGGGCGGGGTCCATCACCAGGCGGCCGCGCTCGAGCTTTTCCGGTTCGGCATCGGCGCTGCTCGCATTCGCCTCGCCCCGCTCCAGATCCTGCCGTCTCAAAATCGCGCGGATTCGAGCGATCAGCAGCCGCTGAGAAAAGGGCTTCGAAATATAATCGTCGGCGCCGAGGGCGAGCCCCAGCGCCTCGTCAAGCTCATCGTCCTTGGAGGTGAGGAAGATAACCGGGACCGAGCTGAACTCGCGCACGCGCCGAAGCAATTCCATGCCATCGAGCCCCGGCATCTTGATGTCGAACACCCCGAGGTCCGGCGGGTTGTCGTTGATTGCCTTCAGCGCGACGAGCGGATCGGAATAGACGCGAGCGACGAACCCTTCCTGCTGGAGCGCGATCGAGACCGACGTCAGGATGTTCCGGTCGTCATCGACGAGGGCGATTACCTGGCTCATCCTTGCGGTTTTTGGCGCCCCCGACCGTTGACCAAACGGCGATAGCCAGCGTGTCGGTTTGAAACAAGGCGGCGGCAAAGCGTTTTGACCGCGCAACTTCTTCCGGTTTATAGGGCGCTGCATACATAAGCGGCGGCAGGCCCAACGGCCGCCGCCGTTTGAACTTTAAGAACAGGAGCTTTTTCCGACGTGACTGAACGGGTTCCGCACCGCGGCCTTGAGGCTCAGGGTATCGCAACTGGCGCCGAGATTTTCTGGAACCTCGAGACCGCGCCGCTGGTCGAGCATGCGGTTCGTCGCGGTGAAGGGCTGCTCGCCAAGGATGGCCCCCTCGTCGTTCGTACAGGGAAGCATACCGGTCGAAGCGCGCAGGACAAGTTCACCGTCAAGGATCCGCTCACGGAGAACGTGATTTGGTGGAACAACGGCAACAAGCCGATGGACCCGGATGCGTTCAACCGTCTCCACGACGATTTCCTGCTGGCGCTCGCCGACAAGGACCAGCTCTACGTCGCCGACCTCTTTGGCGGTTCACAGCCCGAGCACCGCGTTCGGGTCCGGGTGGTCAATGAGCTGGCCTGGCACAATCTCTTCATCCGCACGCTGCTGGTGCGACCGGAAGCGCACGACCTGCCCGGCTTCGACCCCGAATATACGATCATCGACCTGCCGAGTTTCCGCGCTGATCCCGAGCGCCACGGATCGCGCAGCGAGACGGTAGTCGCGGTCAACTTCTCGAAGAAGCTGATCCTGATCGGCGGGACGTCATACGCCGGCGAGATGAAGAAGTCCGTGTTCGGCCTGCTGAACTTCATCCTCCCGCCGCAGGGCATCATGCCGATGCACTGTTCGGCGAACATCGGGCCGAAGGGTGATACCGCCATCTTCTTCGGTCTTAGCGGCACCGGCAAGACGACGCTCTCCGCCGATCCGAACCGGACGCTGATTGGCGACGACGAGCATGGCTGGTCGGACACCGCCGTCTTCAACTTCGAAGGCGGCTGCTATGCCAAGATGATCCGGTTGTCGGCCGAATCCGAGCCGGAAATCTACGCGACGACCAAGCGCTTCGGCACGGTGCTCGAGAATGTCGTCATCGACCCGGTGACGCGTGAGCTCGACCTCGACGATCCGAAGTTCGCCGAGAACAGCCGCGGCGCCTATCCGATCGACTTCATCCCGAATTCGTCGAAGGACAATCTCGGGCCGCCGCCGAAGAATGTCGTGATGTTGACGGCCGACGCGTTCGGCGTGCTTCCCCCGATCGCCAGGCTGACGCCCGACCAGGCGATGTACCACTTCCTGTCCGGCTATACCGCCAAGGTCGCCGGCACCGAGATCGGCGTGACCGAGCCGCAGGCGACATTCTCGACCTGCTTCGGCGCGCCGTTCATGCCGCGGCATCCGTCGATCTACGGCAA
>DASSIU010000139.1:0-7208 GCA_035691585.1 Sphingomicrobium sp.
AGGTTCCTGATCCCATCCTCGACAAGATCGCTATCGCCCTCGCTCTCGGCGAGCTCGATCAGTTCCGACGTCTCCGCCAGCTCGCGCTCAAGCGTTCGGGTCGCGCCGATCGCGTCCTCCAGCCGCCGCCGCTCGCGCATCAGCTCCTGCGCCGCCTTGGGATCATCCCATAGCGACGAGTCCTCGACCCGGGCGTTCAGCTCGTCGAGCCGCTTCAGCGCGCGGTCCCAGTCGAGGAACCTGCGCAACAGGGCCGTCGCGGCATTGATCTGGTCAATATGAGTCTGCGCTTCGGCGCGCATCGCTGCAATGCCCTCTTACTCAACCCCGTTCGTGTCGAGCCTAGTCGAGACACGTACAGCGGAAGTGCGTCCCTCGACTTGGCTCGGGACGAACGTCGATATGTCGGCTGCTACTAGAAGCTATTCTGCGTTGGCAAGCCGGCCGCAGGTTGCGTTGGTGGCGGCTGCCCCTGCGCCGGTTGCGCCGAGTTGCCGGCTTGCCGCTGTTGTTGCGCCTGCTGCTGCTGTTGTTGTTGCGCCTGCTGCCACGCCTGCAACGCCTGCTGCCATTTGTCGGAATTGTACGGATCGCCGATCGAGCTGCGCGAGCCCTTCTGCTCTTCGGTTTGCGGCTGGAACGCCTCCCAGATCACCGGCGACTGCGCCTCCTCGGTGGTCGGGAACTGACCAAAAACCGGCTTTCCGCTGGCTCGATCGATCCGGACCCAGCGGATTCCCGGAGGCGCAACGAATGGGATCTTGGGCTGGTTCTTGAGCGCGATGAGCGCCCATTGCTTCCAGATCGGTGCCGAGATTCGCCCGCCCTGGGCGGCACCGCCGAGCGAGCGCGGCGTGTCGTAACCGACATAAACGCCGGCGACGATGTCGGGCGTCCCGCCGACGAACCAGACGTTCGTCGGTCCGTTGGTCGTGCCCGTCTTGCCGAACAAGGGCCGATTGAGGTCGCGAAGCACGGTTGCGGTGCCACGAATGATCACGCCTTCCATCACATGGACCATCTGGAACGCGGCCATTGCGTCGACCAGCTGCCTGGTCCGGCTTGGCGGCCGCGGCATCGCTCCCCCATCCCAATCCGGAGCGTTGCAATTGCCCATCACGGCGCAGCGATTGTCGGTACGGTAGATGACCTTGCCCGACCGGTCCTCGACATAATCGATCGTCGTCGGCTTCACCGACCGACCTCCGTTGGCGAGGATCGCATACGCATTGGTGAGGCGAAGCACGGTCGTGTCGCCCGCGCCTAGGGAATAGGACAGGTAATTGCCGTAATCGCCCACACCCAGTTTGCGCGCGGTATCGGTGATCTTGGGCATGCCGATCTCGGCCGCGGCGCGAATGGTCATCAGGTTGCGCGACTGCTCAAGGCCCCATCGCAACGTATGCGGACCGGCAGAGCGGTGATCGAAATTGACCACGCATTTCTGCGGCAGCCCCGCGCCCTGGTCGATGCAGAAGGGCGCATCGAGCTCGATGGTCGCGGGGGTGAAGCCGTTCTGCAGCGCGGTCACGTAGACGATCGGTTTGAACGCCGAACCGGGCTGCCGGAACGCCTGGATCGCGCGATTGTAGCTCGATCCGATGACGTCGAATCCGCCCTGCATCGCCATCACCCGGCCGGTATGAACCTCCTCGACCAGCATCCCGCCCGATACCTCCGGCACCGAGCGCAGGGCATAATTATTGCCGCCGATCTGCTTGACGATGATGACCATGCCGGGGTTGAGCAAATCGAAGGCCTTGCCGCCCACTCCGCGCTTGGGCTGCGCCGCGTCGGCGGCCGAAAGCGTCCCGCTGGAGCCGTTCGTGAAGCCGATGGTCGCGGACGTGTCACCCTTTTGCAGGACGACGGCCTTCTGCCAGTCGGGATAACCGGTCCCGACGGGAGCTGCATCAAGCTCTGCAGCCCAATCCTTGGACGGGTCGACCTTCAACCCTGTATCCGTCCAACCGCGGCCGCCATCGAACTTCACCAGTCCGTCGCGTAACGCCTGCGCCGCAGCGTCCTGGGCAACCGGGTCCATCGAGCTCCTGACCCATAGCCCGCCGCCGTAGAGGCTGTTTGGCCCGTCCTTCGTGTCCTGCCCGAACTTCTTGATCAGCTCGCGGCGCACTTCCTCCATGAAGTAGCCGCCCTGCTGGTGGAATTTCTCGTTGCTGCCGTAGCGGATGGTACCAAGCGGCGTGGCGGCAGCCGTCTTCCACTGGTCCTCGCTGATGTAGCCATTCTTGTACATTTCGCGGAGCACATAGTTGCGGCGGTCGAGCGCCTTTTGTGTCGCGCGTTCCGGGTCGTAATTCGCCGGAGCCTTGGGAAGAACGGCGAGATAGGCCGCCTGCGGCAAGGTCAGCTCGTTGACGTCCTTGTCGAAATAGGCGCGCGCCGCCGCCTGGACGCCATAGGCGTTGCGGCCGAGGAAGATGGAGTTGAGGTACAACTCCAGGATCTGCTGCTTGCTGAGCGTATCCTCGAGGCGAAACGCCATGATCGCCTCGCGGATCTTGCGCCCGACATTGTAGCTCGAGTCCTTCAGCAGATATTTGGCCACCTGCTGCGTAATCGTCGAACCGCCGGGCACACGTCCGTGCCGCCCGATGTGCGTCGTGTAGTTGAAAACGGCCTTGACCAGGCCGCCATAGTCGAGGCCGTGATGCGAGAAGAAATCCTTGTCTTCTGCCGAGGTGAACGCCTGCACGACAAGCGGCGGAATCTCGTCATAAGACAGGTCGACCCGCCGCTCGCGAGCGAAGGTCTGGACCGGAGCGCCGTCATAGCCGCGGATATTGGTCGGGAGCGGCGGCTGGTACGACAGCAGATACTGCTCGGACGGAAGCGTGCTCGCGAAGTAGAGCCACATGGCGGCGAAGAGCACGAACAGCGCGGCGAAAGCCCAGGCGATACGACGTACCCATGCTCGCGCCCACCAGGGATCGACGATCGCATGCACCCTCTCATTGAAGGCGACGAGATCGGGTAGCGGCCACTCGGGGACGTTTAGACGCTCGAACTTCATGTGCGCCAAGCGTCTAGCCTGTCAGTGGAAATGCGTGAAGCCGGTTAATGCCGTGATCGCGCCGCGACATCGGCCTCGATCGCCTGGGCAAGCGCAAGCACCATCTTCGTCCGCTCATTGGGTTCACGGAGCAGCACTTCGTCGTCCGCATTGCTAAGGTAGCCGGCTTCGAACAGCACGGCCGGAGCATCGGCGCGGCGAAGGACGTGAAAAGCGGCGAAGCGGTGCGGGTTGGGACGAAGCTCGACCCGCCCGGCGGCCTTGTTGACCAGGCGCGAGGCAAGATCGGCGGAAGCACTCATTTGCGAGCGCATCGCAAGGTCGGCGAGCATCGCGTCGACCCCTCCCCCGCCGCCGGTTGCGCCGCTGTCGTTCTCCCGTGCAGCGAGCGCGGCTGCCTCCGCGTCGGACGCCACGTCGGATAGGGAATAGACGCTCGCACCGCGTGCGAGCGGGTTCGCGGCGCTGTCGATGTGAATCGACACGAACATCGCTGCATTGAGGCGCCGTGCAACCGCCGCGCGGTCGTCGAGAGTCAGATAGCGGTCGTCGTCGCGGGTCATCGCGACGCGAACCCTCCCTCGTTTGACCAGCTCGTCGCGGAGCGCCTGAGAGAGAATGAGAGTCAGGTCTTTCTCGTGAACCTGGCCGGAAACGCTGGTTGCGCCGGGGTCGCGGCCCCCGTGCCCCGCGTCGATCACCACGATCGGCCGGCCCTTCGCGATGGGTGACGCATAGATGCGGTCATTCGCCGCCGGCGGGAGGTTGACGGTCAGGCTCGATTGGGCGGCGGCATCGCTGCCCCGGCCGATCAGCGCGAACAGGACAGCCGCAGCCGCGATGGCCGTCACCGCCGCGCCCGCGATCGCGCCCCGCCTTCCCACGGACCTACGCATGCCTACCCAAGTCATTGAACCGCAATGCTTGTATCATCCCGGCATGGTTAACACGAAATTGCCTTAGCGCCGCATCGCCGAAAATCCCCAACTTTTTCTGTCCTGACAGCGACTAAACAGGCGGTTGCGCCGGTTGCGGGGGCGTATCGGGGATGCTAACCGCGTTTGTGATCTCCGGCAGTTGCCGGGGAAAATCCGGCCCGGCCAGTGCGATTGCCGAGGCTACACGAGGTTGACGCTCGAATGATGCCACAGAACGCCCATCGTCCGCTCCCCGAAGGTGCGGCCGGCGCGTTCCTCGCGCAGAGGCGCGGGATGGTCCATCGAGCAGAGGCGCTTTCCATTCATCCTGCCCCTGCAAGGACGGGGGCCATCATTATCGCGCGCCGCAGCGCTGTTTCGCTGCCCACGCGCGCCCGGAGAATATTCAATGTCCATGCGCATGCTGATCGATGCGCGCCACCCGGAAGAGACCCGGGTCGCGGTCGTCAAAGGAAACCGGATCGAGGAGTTTGACTTCGAATCCGCCGAGCACAAGCAGCTCAAAGGGAATATCTATCTCGCCAAGGTCACCAGGGTAGAACCGTCGCTGCAGGCGGCGTTCATCGACTATGGCGGAAACCGGCACGGATTCCTGGCCTTCAGCGAAATCCATCCCGACTATTACCAGATTCCGAAGGCCGACCGCGACGCGCTGCTTCGCGAGGAAGCCGAGCACGCCGCCGAGGAAGAGCGGTTGCGCGCCGCGGAGTTCGATAACGGCGATGACGACGACCACTTCGAAGAGGTTCGTGAGGAACCCGACGCCGAGCCCGACGCCGAGGAAGGCGATGTAACAACCGAGGAAGCCGGCACCGGCTCGAACCGCTCGCCGGTCGATGAATCGGCCGCGGACGAACTGCGCCGGAAGCGCCAGAACCTGCGCCGCCGCTACAAGATCCAGGACGTGATCCAGCGCCGACAGGTGCTGCTGGTCCAGGTCGTAAAGGAAGAGCGCGGCAACAAGGGCGCGGCGCTGACCACCTATCTCAGCCTCGCAGGCCGCTATTGCGTGTTGATGCCGAACACCAGCCACGGCGGCGGCATCTCGCGCAAGATCTCCAACGGAGCCGACCGCAAGCGACTGAAGTCCATCATGTCGGACCTCAAGCTGCCGCAAAGCATGGGGCTAATCGTCCGCACTGCCGGCCTCTCGCGCACCAAGGTCGAGATCAAGCGTGACTTCGATTATCTCGCACGCCTGTGGGACGAGATCCGGGAACGCACCCTGTCGAGCACCGCCCCCGCGCTGATCTACCGCGACAGCGACCTCATCAAGCGCGCGATCCGCGACCTTTATCACCGCGAAATCGACGAAGTGATCGTCGAGGGCGAGGAGGGCTACAAGCAGGCCAAGGGCTTCATGAAGCTCCTGATGCCCAGCCATGTCCGTCGCGTGAAGCTCCACAGCGAGACGACGCCGCTGTTCCAGCGCTACGGAGTCGAGGATCAGCTGAGCGCAATGTACCAGCCGATCGTCCAGCTGAAATCTGGCGGCTATCTGGTCATCAACCCGACCGAGGCCCTGGTGTCGATCGACATCAACTCGGGTCGGTCGACCCGCGAACACAACATCGAGCAGACGGCCACCAATACGAACCTCGAGGCGGCCCAGGAGATCGCCCGTCAGCTGCGGCTGCGCGACATGGCCGGCCTGATCGTCATCGACTTTATCGACATGGAGCAGAACAGCCACGTCCGCAAAGTCGAGAAGGCGATGAAGGAGGCGCTTAAGAACGACCGCGCCCGGATTCAGGTGGGACGGATTTCGAGCTTCGGCCTGATGGAGATGAGCCGCCAGCGCCTGCGCACCGGCGTGCTCGAAGCCTCGACCAAGCCCTGCCCTCACTGCGAGGGCACCGGCCTCATGCGGACCGCAGCTTCGGCGGGCTTGTCCGCGCTCAGGATTCTCGAAGACGAGGCCGCGCGCGGTCGTGGCGAACGCATCCTGCTTCGCTGCGGCAAGGAAGCGGCGGTTTACGTGCTCAACAAAAAACGATCTGAGCTGGCCGACATCGAGCAGCGCTACGGCGTCATCATCGATGTCGTCATCGACGAAAGCTTCGAAGGCGCGCGCATGACCGTCGATAGCTCCGGTCCGCGGCCCATCGCGGTCCCCCGCGCGCCGGTCGCGACGGTCGAAGAAGAAGGGCCCGAAGCCGAGGAAGAGATCGAGGCCGAGGACGAAGAGGAGGAGGAGGCCGAGATTCGCGAGGCGGCGCCCGAAGGCGAGCGCCAGGGCCGTCGTCGCCGTCGTCGCCGTCGGGGCGGGCGGGGTCGTGGACGCCGCGAAGAGGGTGAAGGGGGCGAGCCCGAGGGGCCTGCGCTCGAAAGCACCCAAGAGCTGTCTGAAGAAGGCGAAGCGCCTCTTGCGGAGCCGGCTGCCGAAGAACCCCGCGAAGGCGGAAGGCGTCGCCGTCGCCGCGGTCGTGGTGGCCGCTTGGAGGTCCAGGAAGCAAGTGTTGAGGCGGATAGCTCACCGATGGTCGAGCGGCCAATCGACGAGGAACCGCCGATCGCCGAGACTGAAGCCGCGGAGGAGCCGCAGCCGGCCCCGGCCAAGCGCGGCCGAGCTAAGAAGGCCGCGGCAGCCGAAGTGGAAATAGCCGAAGCAGCTCCGGCTGAAGTCCCGGCAGCGGCGACTGCCGAACCGGCCGCGCCTGAAGAAAAGCCGAGCCGCAAGCGCCGCTCAAAGAAGGCGGACTCCAGTGAGTCCGAAGCGGCTCCCCTCCCTGAGCCAACCCCGGTTCCCGCCGCGAACAACGACTCGGCGGAAGAGGCGGACGGCGAGCCGCGCCGCAGCGGCTGGTGGCAGCGGACGTTCGGCTAATGACGATCCTCCCGGTTCGGGGGGATCGTTTTCATCGTCGGTTCACCGGGAAAAATGCTAAGCGGCGGCCGATGAAGTCGACGCTCGCCCGCTTCGCGCGCCTCTTCACGATGGCGCTGGTCCTGGCGATGGCCACGGTCCAGCCGGCGCTCGCCCAGCAGCAGCAAGATGCTGGCCCCTCGGTGCTCCGCGATACCGAGACCGAGCTGCTGTTCAAGGAGATGACTCTCCCGCTGATCCGGGCGGCCGGACTTGACCCTCACAGCGTCAATGTCGTCCTCTTGAACGACCCCGAGATCAACGCCTTCGTTTCGACGGGGCAGACAGTTTACGTCCAGTCTGGACTTCTCGAAGCGACCGACAATGTGAACCAGCTGCAGGGCGTCGTCGCGCACGAACTCGGCCACGT
>DASSIU010000140.1:0-5000 GCA_035691585.1 Sphingomicrobium sp.
GAGGAAATGGCGGACCGCGTCGGCGTGATCAGCCGGGGCGAGCTGATCGCCATCGACGAGAAGTCGGCGCTGATGGCCCGAATGGGCAAGAAGACGCTCGACATCATGCTCGCAGAAGCGATTTCGACGATTCCGCCGGAACTTGGCGAATGGAACCTGCGCCTCGAAGATAATGGCCACGCGATCTGCTACGAGTTCGACAGCCACGCCGAGCGGACCGGCATCGCCTCGCTGATGCGGCGGCTGGGCGATCTTGGAATCGCCTACAAGGACCTGTCGACCCATCAGTCGAGCCTCGAGGACATATTCGTCGAGCTAGTCCACCGGCCACGGCAAGAGGGAGCTGACGCCGCATGAACGGACACGGCATCGCCGCCATCTACCGGTTCGAGATGGCGCGCTGGAAGCGGACGCTGTGGCAGAGCCTGATCACGCCGGTGATCACCACGGCGCTGTACTTCGTTGTGTTCGGGTCGGCGCTTGGGTCCCGGATGACGAGCATGGACGGGATCAGCTTCGGCGCCTTCATCGTTCCCGGACTGACGCTCTTAAGCGTCTTCATGCAGTCGATCTTCAACGCCAGCTTCGGCATTTATTTTCCGAAGTTTACGGGAACGATTTACGAACTTCTGTCCGCTCCAATCTCCAGCTTCGAAGCAGTCTTGGCCTATGTCGGCGCAGCGGTAACGAAGTCGGTGATCCTCGCGCTGGTGACCCTGGCAACGGCCACTCTATTCGTCCCCGTCGAGGTCCACCACCCGGTCGCGATGATCCTGTTTCTCATCGGAATCAGTACCGGTTTTTGCCTGTTCGGGTTCGCGATCGGGGTCTGGGCGCAGAATTTCGAGCAGCTTCAGATCATCCCGATGCTGATCATCACGCCGCTGACCTTTCTCGGCGGCGCCTTTTACTCGGTGAAGGCCCTGCACGACCCGTTCCGGACGATTACCCTGTTCAACCCGATCGTCCACGTGATCAGCGGATTTCGCTGGAGCTTCTATTCGGTCGCCGACGTGCCCGTCTGGTCCAGCATCGCGGTCACCCTGGGCATCATCGCAGTCTGCATGGCGGTGATCGCCTGGATGTTCCGCACCGGGTATCGGTTGAAGCAATAGTTGCCGTCAGGCCAAGGAGCGGCAGCGACGAAGCAATCCAGCTGGATTGCTTCGCTGCGCTCGCAATGACCGTCAGGCCGTCAACTCGGGCGAATGGGCGCCCTCGCCCTGGTTCGCGCGTTCGAAGCCCTGCCCGTCGAGATTTTGCGCGACGAAGTCCCAGTTGACGATGTTCGTGAGCACGCTGGTCGCGAAGCGGGGCCGCTCGTTGCGATAGTCGATGTAGTAAGCGTGCTCCCACACATCGAGCGTGAACAGCGGGACCATTCCCTCGTGGACGATCGGCGTGTCCGCATCGTGGAGCGAGGTGACCCGGAGCGAACCGCGGTCGAGCACCAGCCACGCCCAGCCGCTGGCGAAATGGTTGACGGCTTCCTCCTGCAGCTTCTGGATCAGCGCGTCGGCGTTGCCGAACCCATCCTCGATGAGCTTGGCGAGCTTGCCGTCGGGCTTCTGCCCTCTCGACGGCGCGAGGCATTGCCAGAAGAAACTGTGGTTCCACAGCTGCGCGCTGTTGTTGAACAGCTTGTTGTTGGCCGAATCCCTGGCCCTTCTGACCAACTGCACCAATGAGGCGCCGCTCAAGGCCTGGTCACCTTCGATGAGCTCGTTGGTCTTGTTGACATAGGCCTTGTGATGCTTGCCCCAATGATAGTCGAGCGTCTCGGCCGACATGACAGGGGCGAGCGCGTCCTTGGCGTAGGGCAGGTCTGGTAGCTGGAAGGGCATTGGGCAACTCCTTGAACTGCGGAGGCCGCCGCGCCGCTAAGCCGCGACGAACTCCGTGCCGAGCCCCCCGCCCGAATATTCCTGACATGCTTGCGCGGAGGAAAATTTCAACCCAGAAACGACCGCGGAGCGCTGTTTTGCGCCGAAGCGCCGGCGATGCGGGGGCATCGCGGCATGCAAGGGGGAGAAAGATGGCGAAGTTCTTCGCAAATCTGTGGCTGGTGCTGCTCGTCGGACTCGCGCTGGCAGTCCTGATCATCCTGTTCCCGAATTCGGGTTACGCACCCAATCCACTGGGGGATCAGCTGAACGGCATTCTCCAGTGGGTTCACGTCTTCTTCGGGATCACGTGGATCGGCCTGCTCTATTATTTCAACTTCGTTCAGACCCCGACCATGCCGGCCATTCCGGCCGAGCTGAAACCGGGGGTGTCGAAATATATCGCGCCCAAGGCCCTGTTCTATTTTCGCTGGGGAGCAGCGATGACGGTGCTCAGCGGTCTGCTGCTCGCCTGGTCCTATCACGAGCTGGTCCAGGCGCTCACCTTGCAGCCGTCGGCCCGGCTGATCGGGATCGGCATGTGGCTCGCCCTGATCATGGCGTTCAACGTGTGGGTCATCATCTGGCCGAACCAGAAGAAGGTGCTCGGGTTTGTCGCCGCTGACGACGCGTCCAAGGCGAAAGCCGCCGCGGCAGCGGGAATTGCTTCACGGCTGAATGTGCTGCTGTCGATCCCGATGCTGCTGGCGATGACCAACGCGCATTAGGTCAAGAGCTGGCTAGCGGTCGTTGACCCGATAGGTCGACAAATATTCCCTCGGCAGCGACCAGCCGGGAGCCAGACGCTGCGCGCTCCTGAGGTCGGCATAAGCCAGGCTGAACTCACCCATCTGCTCGTGCGCGACTCCCCGCGCGAAGATTGCCAGCGCCTCGTTGCCCGCGCCCACATCGATGCCTTTCTGGATAAATGGCAGCGCGTCATGGCCGTCGCCCGTACGGAGGCGAAGGAAGCCCTTGTTCAGCCAGCCGTCAGCAAGCCTCGGCTCGATCTTCAAGGCGGCGTCGAAATCCGCGTCGGCATCGGCATAATGGCCGCCGCTCATGAAGAGGATCCCGCGGTTGACGAGGGTCGCGGCCCGATCGGGAGTCGTCAGCGACTCCTCCTCGAGCGCACGTGTGCAGCCGTCGATTGCTTCGGCCCGACTGTCGGCTGCAAGCGCCGATTCGTAGCAAAGATGCGAGAGTGGCCCGCCGATGGTCATCACGGCGCCCTGAGCGGCGGAGATCGGCAGCGCGGCGGTGCAGAGAATGGAAAGGACAAAAGCTCTCATCAAAGCCTCCTATTCCGGTATGCAGTGCTACTATACGCTCATCGGAAGTCGAAAGCGCCCGGGATTCGACCAACAGATGACGGTGCTAAGCCGCCGAATCCTGCAGTTTATGGCGCTTGAGCGCGTGCCTCAGCTGGTCATAGCTGAGATTCAGGGCAGAAGCGGTAGCCCGTTGATTGAAGCGGTTACGGCGAAGCGCATCCTCGAGCAGCCGCCGCTCATACTCCGCGACCGCGCTGCGGAAATCGCTGGTCTCGGAAGCAGGCGCGGGACTGATCATCGAAGGGAGGCTGTGCTGCTCGGTCTCGTTCGAAGCTGCCGCCGATTGGATCGGCGCGCCTTCATTCGCTCCAGGGGCCCAAGGAGACTGGAACGGGTTGAAGACGATCTCATCGACCGGGCGCTCGGGGTCCTCGTGGCGATAGATCGCGCGCTCGATCACGTTCCTGAGTTCGCGCACATTCCCAGGCCAGGGATAAGCCTCAAGCGCCGCCAATGCGCGCGGAGTGAAGCCCGGCCAGTTCGACCAGTCGAGCTCGACCGCCATGCGGCGGGCAAAATGCTCGGCGAGCAGCGAGATATCGCCCTGCCTTGCCCGGAGCGGCGGCAAGGTGATGACTTCGAACGAAAGCCGGTCGAGCAGGTCGGCGCGGAATTTCCCCTTATCGACCTGTGCCGGAAGGTTCTCGTTGGTCGCCGCGACGATGCGTACATCGACGGAGATCGGCTTCGAGGCGCCGATGCGGGTGATCTCGCCATATTCGGTTGCGCGGAGAAGCCGGTCCTGCGCCGGCATGGAAAGCGTCCCCAGCTCATCGAGAAACAGGGTTCCGCCGTCGGCTTCCTCGAAGCGCCCATGGCGCGTCTTGGCCGCGCCGGTGAAGCTTCCCGCTTCGTGGCCAAAGAGCTCCGCCTCGATCAGATTCTCGGGGAGCGCCGCGCAGTTCATGACAATCAGCGGCCCCGCCCACCGAGACGACAAATGGTGAAGGCGTTCGGCGATCAGCTCCTTGCCGGTCCCCCGCTCGCCAATGACCAGAACGGGCCGATTGAGCGGCGCCGCACGGCTCGCGCGCTCGACCGCGTCGAGAAACGCGAGGCTCTGCCCGATGAACTGTTCCGCCCGGTCCATAATTGCCCGACTGTTGGTGGCAAATCCCACCATTTGGCAAGGATTTTCACCTCGAAATCCCTCTGAAATCGAGCGATTTGGCGAAACTCCTGTCTTTCGGCATAGTTGGCACGCATCTTGTATGGCTATGGGCAGGTTTAGGGCCCCGATTATCGCATGCGGAGTGCTCAATGAGTATTTTTTCCCGAACACGGGATATCTTTGCCGCCAACATCACCGAGATGCTCGACCGCTCGGAAGATCCGGCGAAGATGATCCGGATGGTCATTCTCGAGATGGAGGAGACGCTTGTCGAAGTTCGCGCCTCGGCCGCGCGGTGCATCGCCGACGGCAAGGAGATGCGACGCGCGCTGTCCCGGCTCGACGAGCTTCAACGGAGCTGGACCGAGAAGGCCGAGCTGGCGCTGTCCAAGGATCGCGAGGACCTCGCCAAGGCGGCGCTGATCGAGCGTCAGAAGGCCGCCGACATGGGCGAGGGACTGCGCGAGGAAATCAAGGTCATCGACGATACGCTGAAGGGTTATGAGGGCGACATCGCCAGGCTTCAGAACAAGCTTCGCGAAGCGCGCGCCCGCCAGAACGCGATCGCGGCGCGGTTCGAAAGCGCCGTTACCCGCGCCCGAGCCCGCGAGATCATGAACGGCAGCCGCACCGAGGATGCCTTCAGCCGATTCGAGGTGCTTGAGCGGCGCG
>DASSIU010000141.1:0-2014 GCA_035691585.1 Sphingomicrobium sp.
CTCGTCGCCGCCGACGCCATACGACCAGCCCTTGTCCTCGCGCAGGTCCATGTTGAGCCGGGCAAGGAAGTCGCCGCCGAGTGCGTCGTTGGCGGTGTCGAACGGGACAATGTCGCCTTTGGGGTCGAGGGGCAGAAGCTCCGCTCCGAGGATGCTCGATTGCGGCGCGCCCGGGCGGTTGATCAGCAGGATCCGTGGCGATGCCGGCCGTGGCGGGGGAGCGGTGAAGGTCTTCACTCCCTTCGGTTCGGCAGGCGGCGTCCAGGTGCCGAACCGCGCTTCGAGCAGAGGCTGCACTTCCGCCAGCGGGCGGTCGGTCACGACAAAGATCTTGGCATTGTCGGGCCTCAGCCAACGCTTCTCGAAGCCGATGAAATCGGCGCGGTTGAACTTGCCGACCGCAGCGGGGTCGCCGCCGGGAGGCCCGCCATAGGGGTGGTTGGCGCCGTAGAGCACGACCGGAAGAAGTCTCCGTCCGGCGCGCGTCGGGTCCTTCCGGGTCTGCGCGATCGAGGTTAGCGTCTGAGCGCGGATTCGGTCGATGTCGGTGTCGCGGAACGCGGCATCCTTCACGATGTCGCTCATCAGGTCGAGTGACGGCGCGAGGTTGGGCGAGAGCGCGTTGAGAGTGACATAGGACCGGTCGGAGCCGTTGCCGGTACTGACGTCGGCGCCGAGCCGTTCCTTCGCCTCCGCGATCTGCTGCGAGGTCAGCTTCGAGGTGCCTTCGTCAAGCAGGTTGACGGTCATCTGCGCGAGGCCGCGCCCCTGGGGGCTGTCCGCGGCATTGCCGGCATCGAACGCCAGCGCGACCTGGGTCACCGGAACCCCTTGGCGCTGGACGTAATCGACCGGGAGTCCGTTCGACAGCTTGACGTGGTGGATGGTCGGAAAATCGAGCGCCGCGAGTTGGCCGACCGGCGGAATCGGACGGTTGCCCTTGACCGCCCCCGCGCTCTTGTCGGTGCCCGGCTTGGGGGGAGCTACGCCCTTTGCTTCGGCATAAGCCGGGCGCTCGCCGGGCGACAGGACGATCGTCAGCGGCGGACGGCGCAGCCACTGCTGCATCGCCGCCTTGACCGCCGCGGGAGTGACCGAAGCATAGGAGGCGAGGGACTTCTTGTAGAAGTCGCTGTCGCCGGCGAAGGTCTGCCCTTCGGCGAGCGAGACTGCCTTGCCGCCGAAGCCGCCGACCTGCTCGAGTCCCCGGATACGGCCCGAGACCTCAGTCATGACCGCCCGCTGCACCTCATCCCTGGTCGGCCCCTTGGCGATGAAGTCGGCCATGACCTCATCGAGCCGCTTGGACACCTTGGCCGGATCGACCCCGGGACGCACTGTCACCGCGACATTGAACACGCCAATGCGCTGGAACGCGCTGAGGCTCGCGCTGGCACTGACCGCGAGCTTCTCGTCACGGACCAGGATTCGGTCGAACCGCGAGCTGGCGAGGCCGCCGAGGATCGAGCCGCCGACGTCGATCGGAGCGAGTTGCTTGCTGAGCAGCCCTGGGACGGCCCAGTAGCGCTCGATGATCGTCGTCGCGACATGGTCCTTCATCTGGACCGTCTTCGCCCTGGCGAGCGTCGGCACGTTGGCCAGCGCCGGATGGTTGACCGGTCCCGCCGGGATGTCGCCGAAATTCTTCTCGACCAAGCGGCGAACTTCTTCCGGGTTCACGTCGCCGGCGACGACGAGCACGGCATTGTCGGGTCCATATTTGTCGCGGAACCATTGCTTCACGGTGGCGAGGCTTGCCGCATCGAGGTCGGCCATCGAGCCGATGGTGGTGTGGTGATAGGGGTGACCCGGCGGAAACAGGGTGCCGTAGATCTCATACTGGAGCAGGCCGCCCGGGCGGCTGTCGCCCTGCCGCTTCTCGTTCTGGACGACGCCGCGCTGGTTATCGAGCACGCCCTGCGTCACTGCTCCGAGCAGGTGCCCCATGCGGTCGCTTTCCATGAACAGCGCCCGGTCGAGCGCGCCTGAGGGCACCGTCTCGAAATAATTGGTC
>DASSIU010000142.1:0-5153 GCA_035691585.1 Sphingomicrobium sp.
AGCTGGCTCTCGGCGAGACACGCGACCCGCATAGCTGTGAGAGCCTCCGGCCACACATTTCTGATCTCAGAAGTGGTTGTCGGATCGTTGACGCATTTTCGACATCCGATCGTGCTAGCACTTGCAATAAGGCCCGCGCAATCCATGACCGACCGCGCCATAGGGCCAATCGAGTCGGGGGTTCAGCTGAGCGTTACGGCGCCCTTCAGACTGATGCGGCCAGTCACTTTGGTGCGGTGATGCCGTTGAAGGCCGCCGGCACTCGCACGGCGCTACAACCGCAATCCATTGCGGCCTGTCGGTGGCGGGCGTAATTTGCACAGATATGGCGGACGAAATTTGCACACTCCAGGCTGGCGGCTCCAAGAGCAATCGGGGAGCCGCCCATGTACGGGAGGGAGCAGCGCGTGCTGTTACGTCACTATCTGGAGCGGGGCCTCAGCAAGGCCGAGGTTGCGCGTGAGCTTGGAGTCTCGCGGCGAACCGTCTATCACTGGATCGCAAGCGGGCAGCTCGAGCGGGAGCTGGATGAGGCACCGCTGCGCTATGCGCCGCGGCCGCCCGTCGCGCGCAAGATCGATCCATTCCGCGGCATCATCGACGCCCGACTGAGCGAGTTTCCCAAGCTCACGGCGACGCGACTGCTCGAGGAGATCCGCGCGGCGGGCTACGCGGGCGGCTACACACAGCTCAAGCAGTACGTGCGGGGTGCGCGGCCGGCGCCGCCGCCGGACCCGGTGGTGCGCTTCGAGACGCCGCCAGGACACCAGGGCCAGGTCGATTTCGCGGAGTTTCACCTGCCCTGGGGCAAGCGTTACGCGCTGTTGGTCGTGCTCGGCTATTCGCGGCTGCTCTGGCTGCAGTTCTGCAGCCGCCAAACCATGGCCGTGCTCATGCGCGGTCTGGAAGACGCCTTCGCGTTCTTTGGCGGCGTACCGACCGAATTGCTGTTCGACCAGATGAAGGCGGTGATCATCGACGACGAGCGTGCCAGCGGCGGCGGATTGTTGGAGAACCCTGAGTTCGTGCGCTTCGCCGCGCATTGCGGCTTCCGCATCCGTGCCTGCCGTCCCTATCGAGCCAGAACCAAGGGTAAGGTCGAGCGGCCCATTGGCTACGTGCGGCAGAGCTTCTTCTACGGCCGCAGCTTTCTCAACGACGCCGACCTCAATGCGCAGGCGCTGTCGTGGGCAACGCACACTGCCAATCTGCGCCTGCATCGGACCACGCACGAGCGGCCACAGGTGCGCTTCGATCGCGACGAGCGCGTCCTGCTGCGACCACTGCCGCTGCGGCACTATCGGTCGCTGGTCCTGACGCCAACCCCATTGATCGTACCCACGCCTTCATCGCCGACGCTTCTGAGCGTCGAGCGTCGCTCTCTGGCATGGTATGACCGCGTCGCGGGAGTCGCGCGATGAGCGTCGCGGCGCGTAGCCCGCGGGACGCCATCCGCTGCATGCTGGCCGACCTGAAGATGCCCGGGTCGCTCGAGGCGGTAGATGTCATCTTGAGCGAGATCGACGGCGGGCGCGTTGCGGCGACGGAGGCCATCAGCCGTCTCCTCGCCGCGCAGATCACGCTGCGTAACAACCGGCGGCTGCAGGCAGCAATGCGCTCCTCCCGGCTGCCGGCGGTGAAGACCCTGGAAACGTTCGACTTCTCCTTCCAGCCATCGATCAAGCGCGAGCAAATCGAAAGCCTCCACCAGCTCGCCTTCATCCATCGCAAGGAAAACGTGGTGCTGCTTGGACCGCCAGGTGTAGGCAAGACCCATCTGGCCATCAGCCTCGCCATTACCGCGGCCCAGATGGGACGCCGCGTCTACTACGGCACCCTGGTGGATCTGATCACCTCGCTCGAAGAAGCGCAGGCTGCCGGCCGTCTCGCACGTCGGCTGGCGGTGCTCACGCACCCATCGCTGCTGGTGGTCGATGAGATCGGCTATCTGCCGATCAACCATGCCGGCGCCGTGCTGTTCTTTCAGCTCATGAACCGCCGCTACGAGCACGTGTCGACGGTGCTGACCTCGAACAAGGGTTTCGAGGAGTGGGGCGAGGTCCTGGGTGACGACGTCATGGCCGCTGCGCTGATCGACCGCGTTCTGCATCACTGCCATCTGGTGAACATCCGCGGCAACAGCTACCGCATGCGCGAGCACACCGAGCTCTATCGCACCCTTCAATCCGATGTCGAGGCGGCGGAGCCGGTTCGACGCTCGCGGAGGTTAAAGGCAGGAAGTCACTGATCGATCACGGAGTGTGCAATTTTCAGCCGCCACAACTGCGCGGTTTTCGCCCGGCGTTGACAGGGTACGGAATAGGCTACAGGTGTCGTGACGGAGCTTGATGCGTCGCGTCTACCCTATTGATTCCGACCTGACACCCGTTTTAGTACGGTTTGGGTTTAGAGTCCGCGGTTAAGAATACGCGTTTTCGGCTGCCCTTTCGCTGGCGAATTCCTGCGGTGTTCGATTACCGAGCGAGCTGTGCGGCCGCTCGGTGTTGTACTCGACGCGCCAGGCTTCGATGACGCTGCGCGCATGAACGAGGCTGAGGAACCAGTGTTCGTTCAGACACTCATCGCGGAATTTGCCGTTGAAGCTTTCGATGTAGGCGTTCTCGTTCGGTTTGCCGGGACGGATGAACGAGAGGTGCACCCCAGTGCGGTACGACCACTTGTCGAGCACCTGGCCTTCGAATTCGGGTCCGTTATCGACCGTGATCGATTGTGGCAAACCGCGCAGGTCGGCGAGTCGTTCGAGCACAGCCTCAACCCGCGCGCCAGTGATCGATGTGTCGACCTCGATCGCAAGACACTCGCGCGTACAGTCATCGACGATGGTCAGGCAGCGTAGCCGCTGTCCACCAACCAGTCCATCAGCAACGAAATCCATCGACCAGCTCAGGTTCGGCGCGATCGGCTTCGGCAACGGCTTGCGTTCGTAAGGACCGAGCCGCTTGCGCTTGCGGCGTCGCACGGCCAAGCCGGCTTCGCGGTAGAGGCGATAGACGCGCTTGCGATTCACTTCCCAGCCTTCACGACGCAGCCGCAGGTACACACGGCGATAGCCGTAGCGCCGCTTGATTGCGGCAATCTCTTCGATGCGCGTGCGCAGCAGCGCAGCGTCCGACCGTCGACTGCGATATTGGTACAACGATCGCGAGATCCCCACCAGCCCGCAGGCACGCGTAACTCCCAAGGCACGCTCGGTCATTAACACGCCGACCGCCGCGCGCCTCGCCTGCGGGCTCACCATTTTCGGCCGAGCAGGTCCTTCAACGCTGCCTTATCGAGCTCGGCATCGGCCAGCAAGCGCTTGAGCTTCGCGTTCTCCTGCTCGAGCTCCTTGAGCCGCCGCGCTTCGGACACCGTCATGCCCGCGTACTTCGCCTTCCAGTTGTAGAAGGTTGGCTCGGAGATGCCATGTCGGCGGCACAGGTCCTTCGTCTTCGCGCCGGCCTCGGCCTCCTTCAGCACACCGATGATCTGTTCTTCCGTAAATCGCTTCGCCTTCATGTCCGCTCCTGGGGAAGCGGACTCTACTCCTATGCCGTACTAAACTCGGGTGTCAGGTCGGCGGCGCTAAACGCGGCGGACGAGATTGGCGTTGATGCCATGCGCCATTGCCAGCGCGACGACCGAGACGCCAGGTTTGCTGCATCGCCTCACCACATCGAGCTTATAGGCTGCGGTATAGGTCCGGCGACCAGTGCGGTTGATGCGAACGCCGTCGCTCGCCAGGCGCAGCCTTCTATTCGCAGCACCTCTTGCAGAATGTCGCGATCGCGACGTGATGGTGCGCCGCCAATGGGCTCGTTCGCTTCCAAGACCCGCCGAGCGTTGCCACCTGCCGCGCGCCCTTCGCCCGACGTGGCTTGCGGCGCCTCGCTTAGGAAGCCGCGCGCTTATTTCCCGGATTTTTTGCGCTTGGGCGGGGCCATGACAGAGGCCCAGAACCGCATGCCCTGTGAAACCGCGTTCGACGTCATTGCGTTAGCCTGGCGCTTTGCTTCCGCGGTTGCGTGCCCACGCGCCGAACCCAGTGCCCGGTTGGCGCCACTCAACCACATGCTGAGCCACGGATTCTTTTTGAGCCAAGGATTGGTCATTTGCGTTTTTCTGCCGAATGTTCTTCCCCTGACTTTTTCGACGCGCTTCGCGCCGGTGGCGCAGAGGTTTCATCGTCTTCCGCGACGCCGAGGTCTGCCTGCAGCTCCTCTTTGCGCTCGACAATCTGCTCTCCGAGCGCGCGCGTATCCACATCGGCCTTTCGCGCCTTGTCGAACATCTCACCTTCTTCTTCCTTCACATGGTGATCGATGTACTCACCCAGAACAGTGACGCGCGCATCGTAATGGTCGTCTCCGGGCGCGAGCTCCTCGAGCTGAGCGATGAGCTCCTTGGCGCTCGCATGTTCGATGTCCGCCTCGTCCATCAGGTCGTCATCGTCGATGGCGTCGCGCACGGCCGGATAGAAAAGTTCTTCCTCGACTTGCGCGTGCACCGTCAATTCATTGCAAATCTGCTGGACGAGCCGGGCCTTTTGCTCGTCGGCGTCTTCCTGCTCCTTCAATTGCTCGAACTGCTTGAACAGCGCCTTAACCGTCTTATGGTCGGCCGTCAGCACCGCGATCGCATCGGTTTCGTTATTGCGCGCCTTCGAGTCCGAAGACTGCGATGGGTTGGTAGCCATGTGTTTCCCTTCGCTAAGAAAATCGAGGCGGCGTCGCGGGCCTTGGCCCGAGCCGATCCTTAGGGGTCACCGCCGCGGATCTGCCCGTTGGGCGGGACCCGCGTCGGCGTCGGTGAACCTGAGTTTACGAATGCTCAGGCGTAGATTTCCGTACCGTTGCTGCGCTTCCATTCGTCTTGGAAGTACTCCGCATCGTCGCTGGAGCGGGCCTTGACACCCATCAGGATGCCGCCGCTCTTGATGCCAGACTCGTAACGCTTGACGCGTTCCTCCGGAATTCCCCAGCCGATCAGAGCGCCGACCAGGCCTCCCGCGGCACCGCCCGCACCCGCGCCAGCGAATGCAGCGGCCAGCGGTCCCGCGATGACGAGTCCGAGCCCCGGAATGGCGATGGACGTCCCGACTGCCGCAACCGCCGCGGCGATTGCTCCAAACGTTCCGCCGATGGCACCACCAA
>DASSIU010000143.1:0-6152 GCA_035691585.1 Sphingomicrobium sp.
TGCATTGCATTTTCAATGGCTTGGACGTCGAAGCCGTGATGTGAACAGAACTTTCCGTCCTCGGCAGCGATCGCGGCGCGCACCATGTCGCGGTCAATCTGGCTGATCGGCATCCAGTCGCGCGTCGCCCCTCGGCCCGCGAGGATATCGCCGAGCATCGTCGCGGTGATCGGCGGGTTGATGAAGCGATACGCGAGCACCCAAAGGATCGAGATCAGGAAGAAGGCGAGGATCAGCCGAACTACCCACTTGAACAACCGGGAGAGTAACGGCTGCGAGCGCTTTCGCTTGTATCGCGGGATATTCGACTTGGGGCGTGCCATTGACGGCGCCTAGCGGCAACGGCCGTCGGCTGCCAAGCCCGCTCCTTGCTGCGATGCAGCAGCGCATTTACATGGCAGGCATGAGCTCGACCAACGACATCCGCCGCTCCTTCCTCGATTATTTCGAGAAGAACGGACACGCGCGGGTGCAGTCGGCCCCGCTAGTGCCTCAGAACGACCCCACGCTGATGTTCGTCAATGCCGGCATGGTCCCGTTCAAGAACGTGTTCACGGGCCTCGAAACGCGCCCCTATCGAACCGCGACCAGCTCGCAGAAATGCGTCCGTGCCGGGGGCAAGCACAACGATCTCGACAATGTCGGCTATACCGCGCGGCACCACACCTTCTTCGAGATGCTCGGGAATTTCTCGTTCGGCGATTATTTCAAGGATCGCGCGATCGAGCTGGCCTGGAACCTGCTGACCAAGGAGTGGGGCCTCAGCCCCGATCGCCTTACCGCGACGGTCTATCACACCGACGACGAAGCATTCGAGCTTTGGAAAAAGATCTCCGGCTTGCCCGAAAGCCGGATCATCCGGATTCCCACGAAAGACAATTTCTGGGCGATGGGCGACGATGGCCCCTGCGGTCCGTGCTCCGAGATTTTCTACGACCATGGCGCCCATATTCCGGGCGGCCCTCCCGGGAGCCCCGACGAGGACGGCGACCGCTTCGTCGAGATCTGGAACCTCGTGTTCATGCAGTACGAGCAGGCGGCAGGCGAGATCGTCTCCGAGCTGCCGACCAAGAGCATCGATACCGGGATGGGCCTCGAACGCATCGCCGCGGTGATGCAGGGCGTGCCCGACAATTACGAAACCGACACGTTCAAGGCGCTGATCGAGGCGTCGCAGTCGCTGACGTCCAATAACGCCGCGGACATGACCGCCAGCCACCGCATTATCGCCGATCACTTGAGGACCTCGGGTTTCCTGGTCGCGGATGGCGTGCTTCCGGCGAACGAGGGCAGGGGCTACGTCCTCCGCCGCATCATGCGCCGCGCGATGCGCCACGCTTACCTGCTCGGCGCGAGCGAACCGCTGATGTATCGGCTGGTCCCGGCGCTGGTCGCGGAAATGGGTGCGGCCTATCCGGAATTGCTCCGCGCCCAGCCGTTGATCGAAGCAACGCTGCAGCAGGAGGAGACGCGGTTCCGGCAGACGCTCGTCACCGGCCTCAAGCTTCTCGACGAAGCGGCCACTGAAGTCGGCGAAGGAGGCATCCTGCCCGGCGAAGTCGCGTTCAAGCTCTATGACACCTACGGCTTCCCGCTCGACCTCACCGAACAGGCGCTGATCGAACAGGGCCTGAAGGTCGACCAGGCAGGGTTCGACGCTGCGATGGCCGAGCAGAAGGCCAAGGCCCGAGCGGCCTGGAAGGGATCGGGGTCCAAGGCTTCGGAGCAAATCTGGTTCGACCTCGTCGAAGAGCACGGCCCGACCGAATTCACCGGTTATTCCGGTACCGAAGGCGAAGGCGTTGTGCTCGCCATTGTCAAAGGCGGGGCGCGCGTGGACCGGGCCGAGGTTGGCGAGACGGTCGACATCCTGCTCAACCAGACACCGTTCTACGGTGAAAGCGGCGGGCAGATTGGCGATACCGGAAAACTGACTACGCTCAAAGGCTTCGTCGGAGATGTTGAGGACACATCGAAGCCGCTGGGCAAGCTTCATGTGCTTCGCACCAAGGTGGTCGCGGGCGAGCTGACGGTCGGCGAAACGGTCCACCAGAAGGTCGATGTCGAACGCCGCGACCGTGTTCGCGCCAACCATAGCGCCACGCACCTGTTGCACGCGGCGCTGCGGCGGCAGCTCGGCACGCATGTCACGCAAAAGGGCAGCCTGGTCGCGCCCGACTATTTCCGCTTCGACTTCTCGCATCCGAAGGCACTGACCCGCGATGAGCTGGAGGCGGTCGAGGCGGAAGTGAACGCCCAAATCCGATCGAACGAGCCGGTCAGCACGCGGTTGATGACTCCCGACGAGGCGATATCCGCGGGCGCGATGGCGCTGTTCGGTGAAAAATACGGCGACGAGGTCCGCGTGCTGTCGATGGGGCGCGTCAGCGACGGCGATTACTCCGTCGAACTCTGCGGCGGCACGCACGTGCGCGCACTCGGCGACATTCAGCTGCTCAAGATCATCGGCGAGAGCGCGGTATCTGCCGGTGTTCGCCGAATTGAGGCACTGACCGGCGAAGCCGCGCGCAAGTGGCTGATCGCCCGGGACTCCCGGCTGCGCGAGGCCGCGGCGACACTGAAATCGTCCCCCGACGAGGTTCCCGCCCGCATCGCGTCCCTGGTGGAAGACCGCAAACGGCTCGAGCGCGAGCTCGCCGATGCCAGGAAGCAGCTGGCGATGGGAGCCGGGGCAGCCAAAACCGATGTTCCGGCCCCCGAAGAAGTGAACGGGCACAAGTTTGTCGGCCAGGTCGTGGAAGGCCTGGATCCCAAGGGCTTGCGTGCAGCCGTTGACGAAATGAAGAAACGGCTCGGGTCGGGAATTGGCGCATTGGTCGTCGTCAATGACGGGCACGCCAGCGTCGCCGTCGGCGTGACCGATGACCTCACCAGCCACGTCAGCGCGGTCGACCTGGTCAAAGCCGCGGTTGCAACACTGGGCGGGCAGGGCGGAGGCGGACGTCCGGACATGGCGCAGGGGGGCGGACCGGATGGCTCCAAGGCGAAAGAAGCGCTCGACGCGGTCAGGGATGCGCTGGAGAAAGTGGCCGCTTGAGAACGCCACCCGGGCGCTTGTCATTGCAATTGTCGCTTGCCAGACAGTGACGCCATGACGCCAACGGAAGGCAGCGATCTAGACCTGGTGATCGTCGGCGGGGGCCCGGCCGGCATAATGGCCGGGCTTCTGTTCGCCCGCGCGGGATGCAGCGTGCAGGTGCTGGAAAAGCATGCCGATTTCTTCCGCGATTTCCGCGGGGACACGGTCCACCCATCGACGCTGGAGCTGCTCGGTGAGCTTGGTCTGCTGGATGAGTTCCTGAAGCGGCCGCACGATGAGGTTCGGACTCTGACCGCGCAGGTCGCCAACCGCCAGATCACCTTCGCCGACACCAGCCATCTGCCGGTGCGGAGCCGGTTCATCGCGCTGATGCCCCAGTGGGACTTCCTCGATTTCCTCGCCGGCGAGGCCAGGCACTATCCGACCTTCTCGCTCCGAATGGAGGCCGAGGCGGTCGACCTCATCATCAAGAATGGCCGTGTCGCGGGCGTTCGCCTGAAAGATGGTGGGGAGGTGAGGGCGAGGCTCACCATCGCCGCCGACGGGCGGGGCTCCATCCTGCGCGAGAAAGCCGGACTGCCGAAGAAGGATCTCGGAGCGCCGATCGACGTGCTCTGGTTCCGCTTGCCCAAGGAGAAGACGCCCACCAACCAGACCGGGGGCACCTTCGGGGCAGGCACCTTCCTGGTCTTGCTCGACCGAGGGGACTACTGGCAGTGCGCCTATGTCGTTCCCAAGGGCGCGGCGGACGAAATCCGAAACAAGGGACTGCCCGCGTTCAAGGCCGACGTCGCGCGTGCCTCGCCGGACGTGGCGCCCGTCGTGGACACGCTCAAGGATTGGGACGACGTGAAGCTACTTTCGGTCTCGCTGGACCGACTGACGCGCTGGTGGCGGCCGGGCCTCCTCGCGATCGGCGATGCGGCCCATGCCATGTCGCCGGTCGGCGGAGTCGGGATCAACCTCGCGATCCAGGACGCCGTCGCCGCAGCCAATATCCTCGCCGGGCCGCTGGCGCGCGGGGAGGACGTCGACCCGCTGCTGAAGAAGGTTCAGGAGCGGCGAGTGTTTCCAACGAGGGTCATCCAGGGCGCGCAAAGATTCGTCCACAATCGCGTGCTTACACCGCTGGTCCTGCGCAAGGCGAAGCTCGACAAGGTGCCGTTCGTGCTTGGCCTGTTCGACCGAGTGCCGTTCCTTCGCCGAATCCCCGCGCGCCTGGTCGGCCTTGGCGTCCGACGGGAGCACATCCGCTCCCCCGATGCCGGACTCAGGCGCTGATCGGCTCTTCGGCCATAGCCGCTTCCAGATTTCTCACCACCGCTTCGAAGAATTGCTCGGTGGTCATCCACGCCTGCTCGGGCCCGACGAGGATCGCGAGATCCTTGGTCATCTGGCCGGCCTCGACGGTCTCGACGCACACTCGCTCGAGCGTCTCGGCAAAGCGCACCACGTCCGGCGTATTGTCGAACTTGCCGCGATACTTGAGGCCCCCGGTCCAGGCGAAGATCGATGCGATCGGGTTGGTCGAGGTCGCCTTGCCCTGCTGGTGCATGCGGTAGTGGCGAGTGACCGTCCCGTGGGCCGCTTCCGCCTCGACCGTCTTGCCGTCGGGAGTCATCAGCACCGAGGTCATCAGCCCCAATGAGCCGAAACCCTGCGCGACCTGGTCGGACTGAACGTCGCCGTCGTAATTCTTGCAGGCCCAGACGAACTTGCCGCTCCACTTGAGCGCTGAGGCGACCATGTCGTCGATCAGGCGATGTTGATACTCTATGCCAGCAGCTTCGAACTTCGCCTTGTATTCGCTGTCATAAATCTGCTGAAAGATGTCCTTGAAGCGGCCGTCGTAAGCCTTCAGGATCGTGTTCTTCGTCGAGAGATAGAGCGGCCATTTCCGGCCCAGGCTGTAGTTGAAGCAGGCGTGTGCGAAGTCGCGGATCGACGCGTCGAGATTGTACATCCCCATCGCGACTCCGGAGCCCGGGAAGTCGAACACGTCGAAATCGAGCTCCTGCCCGTCATTGCCGACCCATTTCATGGTCAGCTTGCCGGGACCCGGGACGAGGAAGTCGGTCGCGCGATATTGGTCCCCGAAAGCGTGGCGTCCGACCACGATCGGGTCGGTCCAGCCGGGGATCAGTCGGGGCACGTTGGAGATCACGATCGGCTCGCGGAAGATGCACCCGCCGAGGATGTTGCGGATGGTGCCGTTGGGCGACTTCCACATCTTCTTGAGGTTGAATTCCTTCACCCGCGCCTCGTCGGGCGTGATCGTGGCGCATTTGACGCCGATGCCATGCTGCTTGATCGCATTGGCGGCATCCACGGTGACCTGGTCGTCCGTCGCGTCGCGGTTCTGGATTGACAGGTCGTAATAGAGGAGATCGACATCGAGATAGGGCTGGATCAGCTGCTCGCGGATCCACTGCCAGATGATCCGCGTCATTTCGTCGCCGTCGAGCTCGACGACCGGGTTCTTCACCTTGATCTTGGCCATTTGCTTTCCTGATTTTTAGGATTGGCGGCGCCTTAGGATGCGCGGCGGACCCGCGCAACCGGAGGCTTGTGCTGACGGCTGCGGCTCGGAAACCCAGCGCGAAAGTTCACAAAGTTCATTGGCCTACACGCGCACGTACGTGGAAGTTGTGACCTCAACGCGTGTGCGTTGTGACCTCAACGCGTGTGCGCGCGCGTACGCAAGGCTGGCCGGTTCTCTTACCGTCACCAATGTCACGGAGAGCGGCACTTTTGGTGTGACGATAAGCGGGGGGGGGGCGCAAAGTGCGGCTGAAGGCCGAAGTGCGTTGATCGACGGGTGAGCGGTCATAACAGCCTCGGAGCGCAAACAGAGGCGGGGCATTTATCGCATTCGCGTCGCTGTAGGACAGCAAGAACCGCCGAGCCGCAAGCTCCTGACTTGACCTCTGCGTGTCTAAGAGGCTCAAAGAACGATCGAAGAACCGGAGCAACGTGTGACCGTCGAAACTACCACTATAGATGACGTTGCCGCGAGCGAACTCCTCGGAATCTCCGAGACGCACTTCATCGATCTGAAGGGTAAAGCGCTTACCCCGGCGAAATTGTCCAA
>DASSIU010000144.1:0-2773 GCA_035691585.1 Sphingomicrobium sp.
GCCCTCCTGGTGCGAAGCGGCCGGTGCGATCGGCTCACCAGGCGCCCGCGGAAGGCGGACAATCATCTTGTCGGGCACGCGAAGGTCGAAGCGCACGATGCCGCGGCCGAGAAGCCCGCTTTCCTTGTCGAGCCGGGCGAACTTCACGAGCACGGCCTTTGCGGTCTCCTCGCCTTCCGGAAGCGCAATGGTTTCACCCGACTGGAGATTGAGGTCCCAGCGCCGTCCGCCGACCCAACTCGCGGAAGCGAGCTGAGGCCTGAGCGTTGGAACGGCGGCCATCAGCCGGCCGAGCTGCTGCTCCTCGCCGTTGGCGCCGGGACCGATCAGCAGCGGCAGGTCCGGCATCTTATCCACTGGCACTCTGTCGAGAACCACGCCTTCATTGTCGATCAGCGCCAGCTGCCCCCCGTTTTGCCACAGCGCAGCCGGCGTCCGCTCGACAATGTCGATCACCAAAGTGTCGGGCAAGCGGTGGGAAACACGCGCGTCTTTGACCCAGCCGAATTGCAGCAGGCGATTGCGAATTTCGGAGACGTTGATCAATGCTTGTGGCGCCTTGTCGGATCCGGCCTCGCCGGCCGCGCGATGCAGCTCATCCGTGACCACTCCGTCGACGAGCGCGCGATTCATGTGGTTGATGCCGACGATTTGATATCCGTTGACGGTAAAACCCGCTTTTCCAATGGCAGAACCGGCCGCGCGCTCGGCCTTGGCGGGAATGTCGAGCGCCACCAGCACGACGACCGCAATGGCAAGCACAAAAGCGGCGAACACCAACGCCGCGATCTTGTTTGCCCGCGCCTGGTCGACAGGTAACCGCTTGGCGATCTTCCTTGGGACAGCGACCTTCGACTGTTTCCTGGCTTTCGCGCGCGCAGCGCCACCCCGGCGGACGTGGGCGGCACTCATGAAAGCGCCTCCTCGATTAGCCGCTCGACGAGCTCGCCGTAACTGATCCCTTTGACCTTCGCCTGTTCGGGCACGAGGCTGAGCGGAGTCATGCCCGGCTGGGTGTTGACCTCGAGAAGGTAGATGCCCGCTTCGCCAAGCTCGTCATCCCAGCGAAAGTCCGACCGCGACGCCCCTTTACAGCCGAGCAGTGCGTGGGCGCGCGCCGCCATGTCCATCATGGCAGAGGTGATCTCATAGGGGATCGCCGCCGGGCAGATGTGTTGCGTCAGCCCGTCAGTGTATTTGGCGGCGTAGTCGTAAAAGCCGGCGTGCGGTTTGAGCTCTGTGACGGCCAGCGGCTCCCCGGCCATGACCGCTACAGTCAACTCGCGGCCCTTGATGAATGGCTCCGCCAGCAACTCATCGAACTCGGCCCATGGGCCAGGTACATCCTTGCCGATGGGATTCCCGTAATTCCCATCGTCGGTGACGATCGCGACGCCGACCGAAGACCCTTCGTTGATCGGCTTCACGACATAAGGGCGCAACATCGGATCTTCCTGGTGCAGGCTTTCGCTGCTGACGATGCGCCCCTCCGGCATCCGAATGCCGTGCGGCACCAGCACCAACTTGGTCAGCTCCTTGTCGATGGCGATCACGGACGTCTCGAGCCCGCTGTGCGTGTAGCGAAGACCCATCAGGTCCATCATTCCCTGGACCGTGCCGTCCTCGCCAGGGGTACCGTGGAGTGCGTTGAAGACCACGTCGGGCTTAAGCACGGCGAGCCGGGCGGCGACGTTGCGGTCCATGTCGAGCTCGGTGACTTGTCGCCAGCCGCGCTCGCGCAACGCGTCGGCAACGCCTTTGCCGCTGGTCAGCGAGACTTCGCGTTCCGAGCCCCAGCCCCCCATCAGGACGACAACGTGAAGATTCTTGTTCATGGCCGTCCGACCCGCTGGATTTCCCATTCGAGATTGATGTGGGTTTTCGCCTCAACCCTTCGCCGGACTTCCTCGCCCAGCGCCTCGATCTCGGCGCTGGTCGCGCTACCGAGATTGAGCAGGAAGTTGCAATGCTTTTCCGAGACTTGGGCATCGCCAATTCTAAGCCCGCGGCAGCCTGCTGCGTCAATGAGCACCCAAGCCTTGTGACCCAAAGGATTCTTGAAGGTCGAACCGCCCGTGCGGCTCCTCAGTGGCTGCGATTCCTCGCGGGCGCGAGCGATGGCATCCATTTCCGCTGCAATCGCCACTGGATCACCGGATCGGCCCTGAAAGCGCGCTGCGACTACGATCGACGGATCAGGGAGTGTCGAGTGCCGGTACGAATAGCAAAGCTCGTTCATGCGCATGGTACGCATGTCGCCGGACCTGAATACGACGTCGCAATCTACGAGGATGTCGCTGACTTCTTGCCCATAAGCACCGCCGTTCATTCTGACGAATCCGCCAACCGTGCCCGGAATGCCGCGTAGAAACTCGAGCCCGGCTATCCCGTGATCTCGGGCGGTGCTCGCGACCAAAATGCCCGAGGCAGCTCCGCCGCAATTCAGCATGTGCTCAAGGCCGTAGATGCCCTTCTCGATGGTATCGACCCAAGCGAAAGGCTTACCAAGGCGGATCACAACGCCAGGCACTCCGCCATCCCGCACGATCAGATTCGATCCGAGACCTAGAGCCATCACTCGTATTTTCGGCTCCAGCTCGCGCAAGAATTGAATCAGGTCTTCGGTATCGGCCGGCTCGAACAGCCATTCGGCGTTGCCGCCGCTCTTGAACCAGACGAGCGGCGCCAGCGGGGCGTTGAACGTGAGCTTCCCGCGAACCTGCGGCATGGTCGCGACGGCGCTCATTTTTTCGCCCGCGCGTCGGAAATGCCG
>DASSIU010000145.1:0-3078 GCA_035691585.1 Sphingomicrobium sp.
CGCTTTGCGCTCTATCGACAAGAGGAACAACAGGAGGGCCGTGATGGCACAAGGCAGTCGTAAAGCAGGGGGCGGATTGGCACGCCCGGTTACTCCGTCGTCGGATCTGGCGAAGATCACCGGAAGCTCGCCGCTTCCGCGCAGCCAGGTGGTCTCGAAGGTGTGGGACCACATTCGCAAGAATAATCTGCAAAACCCGCAAAACAAACGGGAAATCATGGCCGATTCGACCCTCAAGCCGATCTTCGGGGGCAAGGATCGGGTCAGCATGTTCGAAATGAACAAGCATCTGTCGAACCATCTGAAGTAAGCTTCGGAAGCGTTCGAGGGACAAGGGGATCCGCTTCGGCGGGTCCCCTTTTTCATATGATCTGCGGGCGACTCGGCCGCAAACTCAGCCGCGCCACAGACCGTCGAGCTTCTCCTGGGTCACCGGATAGCCAAGATGGTCCGGAATCGTAATGAAACGCTCGCCGTCCCGCTCCTCGACCCAGGGGGTAACCGGATCGATCGGATGAGCGAGCGCGTCGGCACGGATTTCATCGAACGATGAATGGCGGGCGAGGCGTTCGAGGTTGCGGCGGGTGGGGAAGATCAGCCGCGCCGCGCCGCGCCGGTCGCGGTCGAGCAGGTCCGTCGCCGTCAACCAGGCCGCCATCGCGCATTCCCCCTCGATCACCCGCGGCTCCCATTCGCCGTCAAGGCAGCGCGCGACGAAGAACATCGTATCGAAGCAGCGAACGGCGTGGAACTTCGGCACCCAGCGCGCGAACGGCGTCAATGCTCCTGCATCGAGCTCGAGGTCGCCAAGCAGATCGGCCAAAGGCGTGTCCTTGACCAGCGCATCCTGAAGCTCACGCGCGGCCGTTCGATCGGGTGTCGGAGCAACACCGACCGGAACCGCTGTCTCCTCGATCGTCTCGCGGATCGCCGCAACCGCGGCGGGCTCGATGCCGCTTGCCTCGCCAAGCCGCCGGTCGGCATCATCGATGCGGCCACCTGGAAAAACCCAGGCGCCTGCCGCGAAGGCCATTCCGCCAGCACGTTCGACCATCAAGAGCTCGGGCGGCCCGCCCGGCCGGTCGCGAACCACGATGAGGGTGGCGGCCGGGATCGCTTCGTCGCTCACCGGCCGTTCCAGCTTACATGCCGCTGACGTTTTGCTCGTCGGCTTCCTTCGGATTCGTCGTGTTGTCGGCCGCGGCGTTCAGCTCGTTTGCCGCGGCTTGGGCGTTGGCGGCCGCGGCTTGCGCGTTCGCCGCGTCCATTGCCGCCTGGTTGGCGAGCTCGTTCATCTGGTCGGAATCGGGCTGGTTGATTTCCGCATTCTGGACCGCGTCAGGGTTGCTCCGGTTGCACGCCGTGAGCGCCAGGGCAGCTGTTCCAATCGTTACAAAAGCCAGTCTTTTCATCACTTTCCGTTTCCCGTGAAGGCCGTTGGCCGGACCGCCATAACAGGGGCAAACTTGAGATTCACGCCAAAAATCCCTATCTCGGGCGGGCCGGGCAACCGGCTATGTCGGTAGACTGTCAGGTGGAATAGGCACTTCGGACCCGGGGGGCAGTACCCCGGCGCCTCCACCATCAACCGCGGGGCACCGCGTTTGTTGATGGGGGCGAAATAGGATCGACGAGTGCAATAAAGGCCCGATTGCCGATCGGATTGAGCCACCGCGACGGCTCATTCACACAAGTGCCAACGATAACGAGGCGCTCGCTATTGCCGCGTAACTGACGCCCTAACGGGTTGACGTTACAAAGCTAAAGCGCGGTCGGACCCCACCGGGCAACAGAAGGGGATTCCAGCGGCACGGGGGACGCCGGGCAACAGAAGTCCCCCACTTCCTTTCCTTCTCCTCGTCACCCTGAACTTGGTTCAGGGTCCATTTTCGAAAAGCTCCGCACGTCTTCAAAATGGATGCTGAAACAAGTTCAGCATGACGAGCCATTGCGTCTCAGTTACCTATTCGCGGGAGGGGGATGTTTCATGCGTCACTGGACCAAACGCCTGTTCGCGATCTCTGCGCCGCTGCTGCTTACCGGCTGCCTGTGGGGGCCGGGCAAGTTCACGTCTGACCTGACGCTCAAGAAAGACGGCAGCTTCGTGCTCGACTACCGCGGCGAGATCATTCTCGAGACCGCCGACATGATGGCGGCCAAGCCGTGGCGCGACGACATGGCGCATTGCCTGACCGATGCGAAGCCGCGGCCATGCTCCGCGAGCGAGGTTGCCGACCAGAAACTTGCGTACGAAAAGAAGCAGAAGAGCGATGAGGAGGAGGCCAAGGCGTTTGGTTTGCCGGGCTCCGACGAAGGGTCCAACCGGGCGTTTGCCGTCAAGCTGATGAAATATGCCGGCTGGCGCGCCGTCATCTATCGCGGGAAAGGCGTGTACGACGTCGACTACCACCTGGTCGGCCGAGCAACCCAGGATGTCCTGTTCCCGCTAATGCCCGACAATAATCTCATCGTCCCGTTCATCGTCATGCGGCGACGGAGCGATGGAGCCGTGCTGGTCAACGCCCCGGCACTGACCGGCGGGATGAATATGTTCGGTCCAATGGCCCAGCAGATGGGCGGGCAGGGGAAGGGCGCTCCTCCCTCGCATGCGCAGGGGCGGTTCACGGTCCACACCGATGGCCAGATCGTCACCAATAACAGCGAGGATGGACCTTCGCCCGATCCGCTCGGCCAGCAAGTCCATTGGGACATCGCTCCGGGCTCGACCAAGCTGCCGGAAACGCTGATCCGCTTGTAGCAGGCTTCGCTGCTTCCCGAAGCGGTTGCTAATCTCGCGCCGCGGGGCCACGCTCGCGCGATTGCCAGTTGGGGGTTTTCCATGCGCCGTTCGATTCTCGCCGCCGTTCTGACTACCTGCGCGTCCGTCGCGCTCGCCGCTCCTGCGACCAAGGAGCAGCTGATGCAGCCGCCAGCGACCGCGCGGCACTATCTCATCACCTCCAGCGCCGGAAAGCATGGCGACATCTGGGCATGGACGATGCCCGACGGAAAACGCGCCTACCGCATGTCGATGTCGCTCCGCGGCTGGGTCACCGAGGACGACGAGCTGATTACCCC
>DASSIU010000146.1:0-4868 GCA_035691585.1 Sphingomicrobium sp.
GATGGCCGGCCTCGACGGGATTCAGAACCGCATGCATCCCGGCGATCCGATGGACAAGAACCTGTACGACCTGCCGCCGCAGGAACTGGTCAACGTTCCCACCGTTTGCGGGTCGTTGCGAGAGGCGCTGGTCAGCCTTCAGAACGACCGCGCTTTCCTCACTCGCGGAGACGTGTTCAGCGACGACCAGATCGACAGCTACATCGACCTGAAATGGGAAGAAGTGATGCGTTGGGAAACGACACCCAGCCCGGTCGAATTCGACATGTATTATTCGAGTTAATTTTAGGGTAAGCTCCAACTTTCGGGACGCCGATGGGGGGAACCCTCCCACCTTCCCTTTCCTCCCATCGGCATCATCCGGCTTCCCAACTGAAGTGAAGTGCACGATTCCGTAACCACGGTTGAGGCATCACGTGCGCACTCGCGGGTCGGAGTTAGCGCATGAACATCAGGGCGAAGGTCTACGGCGGCGTCGAACCCATTGAGGAGCCTCTGCTCAAAGCCAAGAACCAACGGGGTTCCAGGACGGACAGCCTGGAATCCGTCAGGGTTTCGCGCGAGGTGGGCAGATCCCGAAACGACCGCGATGAAGACCGCCACCGGCTTACCGGCGAGACGGCGCGCATCACTCACAACGGTGCCGATCGCACGGTCGAGCTGATCAATCTTTCCGGCGGCGGGGCGATGATCTCCGGCGCGTTTGAGCCCATGCTGTGGGACCGAGTGGACCTTCATCTCGGCAATCACGGGACGATCGAATGCGCCGTCCGCTGGGTCAAGGACGATCGCATCGGCCTCGAGTTCGCCCACGAAACTCGGTTGGACTGGCCGTCCGACCAGGTCGCGACCGTCCTCCGCACCATCATCGAGCGCACCTTCCCGCACATCCGCTTCCCCGAATCCGAGATACCCCAGCCAGTCGCGGTGGCCGACGAGGACGAGCATCGGACCGCTCCCCGCCACCCGCTGATCTGGAACGGCACGCTTCACCACAATTATCAGAGCGATCCCGTTCGAATCCGCAACATCTCGGCGACGGGAGCAATGGTTGAAACTACCGCCATGGTGCGCGTCGGTTCGGAGCCATTGCTCGAGCTCACCGAAGCTTGCTCGCTTTCCGCAACGGTCGAGTGGGCGGTCGGCGACCAGGTCGGCCTGCGTTTCCACTCACCGTTCGACATGGGCTTGCTCAGCGATTCGCGGCCGTCGGTCGCAACAAACGACTGGACTCCGCCGGCATATCTCCGAACCGATGCCTCCGGGGGCGATCGCTGGGGCCGGCTCACTCTCTCCGAACTGCGCCAGGAGCTCGAGGGCTTCCTGAAGCGTTAGCCGCTTCCGTTCAGGTAAATTACCCCGACCTTGTCTGCAGCGATGCGCCGCCAACCGCGCGTGCTGTCGAGCATTCGGATGAAGGGCTTATTGTCGCTGGGGACCATCGCCCAGCGAATGTTCCACCGCCGCACCGTCGCCGCGAATTCTTCTCTGTCGCCCTTCGCGATGCGTGCATAGCCGAGAATGTGCTCGTCGCCGTACATATCGCCCCTGCCGTCCACATAGGGCCGGATCCCCGACAGGATCAGCGGGCCGCCCATCGTATAGCCATTGAGGACAGGCTGGGAGCGCAGCTCTGGCGGAACTGCGGCAATCAGCCTCCACGGGTTGGCGTCATTCTCGGGCGGTTGGAAAGGTAGAACCCCGCGCAGCAGCACCAGAAGCGCGGCTCCCGCCAGCGTGATCCAGGCCAATGAACGGTCGTTCTTGATCACCGACGCCTCGCCCGTCGCAAAGGCTTCGGGGAGCACCATGGCGGCGACGATCGCCAGGGTTGCCTGGTGCCGCGCCTGATACATCGCAAGCGCGAAGAAAGCCGCCAGAAGCAACCCGCGCGTCCACGGCAACCACGGGCGCTTCCAGGCGATCAGCGCCACGACGACCACGAGCACCGCGAAGAAAAATGGCGTCACCTCCGGCCTCGACGGCTTCCACTCTTCGATGAGCGGCAGCATCTTCAAATGGGTGAATTGCAGGGGATGGACGACGCCTTCGAAGCCGTTCCCATTGATGAAAACGGCGGCAACACTGAGCACCCCGAACAGCAACCATTGTCGAAACGCGCGCGGCTTGTCGGCCGACATGACCAGTGCCTCCAGGCCGAAGAAACCGGCGATTGCGATCCCGAAGACGAATCCTCCGTGCAGGTTCGCCCACAGCGTCATGAGAAGAGCAGCGGCGAGCGGGGGCGCGCGATCTTCCCGCCGGGCGCGGAGCATCAACCAGGTCCAGAAGGCGAGGATCGGCCAGGTCAACACGTGCGGCCGCGCCAGCAGCATCGGAATGAGCGCGAAATCCATCGCGACGATTGGCAGCAAGGCTGCTCGGATCCACCGGCGCGCGTTGACGAAAACCACCGCATGCAACGCCATCAGCACCGCGGTCACGAGCGCAGCGACACCGGCATAGCCGGCCAGTCGGTACGCCGAAGCGTACAGCACCTCCGCGAGCCATTCGATCGGCACCCACGGCTTGCCCGCCCAGGTGAACGAGAACGGATCGACCCGCGGGATCGCGCGGTGATCGAGGATCCACTGGCCGGTCGCTATGTGCCAGCTGGTGTCGCCGTCGTTGAAGATCGTCTTCGAGCTGCCGAGCACCGCCGGGATCAGCAGGACGGCGATGAACAACGGCAGGATGGACGAGCGCTTCTCGTCCGCCGCGGCGGCGACGCTGGCCATTATCCGGCGCGCGCCCGTTCCGCCGCTCGGCTACCGTAAATCGCGTAGAGGACCAGGCCGATCACCTGCGCGCTCAGGAAGAACAGCTGGGTTCGGTTGGGAAGGCTGATGAACAGGTAAAGGCAGCCGATGATCCCGATCGGACCGATGATCCACGCGAACGGTGTCCGGAACTTCCGCTCCGTCTCGGGCTCTCGCTGACGGAGCACCAGCATCGCGGCGCAAACGGCGATGAACGCGGCGAGCGTTCCGGCATTGGCCAGCGCCGCGATGCTCGCGAGCGGGATGAGGCCAGCGAAGACCGAGGTCACGACCGCGGTGAAGACCGTGATCCGAACCGGCGTGCCCCGCCGCGATACGCGTGCCAGGGTAGGCGGCAGCAGGCCGTCCCGCGCGACGGTGAAGAAGATCCGGCTTTGCCCGAAAAAGAACGCCAGGATCACCGTCGGAAGCGCAATCACCGCCGCGGCCCCAAGGATGCGGGCCGCCCACGGCTTGCCGATCTCTCGCAGGATCAAGGCAAGCGGCTCGGGACTGTTGGCAAAGCCGGTGTACGCGACCGCCCCGATCGCGGCGGCGGCGACCAGCATGTAGATCGCCACGCACACCACCATCGATCCCACGATCCCGATTGCGAGGTCGCGACTCGGGTTCTTGGCCTCCTCGGCGGCCGTGGCGATCGCGTCGAACCCGTAGAAGGCAAAGAAGATGATCGCGGCGGCGGCCATGACGCCGACCTCGCTTCCCGATGGACCGCTACGCGGGAAGCCATAGGGCATGAAGGGATGGAAGTGATGCGCATTGAACACCGGCAGCGCGACGGCGATGAACAGTGCCAGCGCGAGCATCTTGATGATCACCAGGATCGCGTTGAGCGTCGCGCTTTCCCGGGTGCCGGCGATCAGCAGCCCGCCGACGACCCAGATGATGAAGATCGCGGGCAAATTGATCACCCCGCCGAGCTCCGGTCCCTGGATCAGCGCGTCGGGCAAGCCCAGCCCGACCGACTTCAGAAACCCGGCCGCATAGCCCGACCAGCCGACCGCGACCGCGCTGACCACCAACGTATACTCGAGGATCAGGGCCACCCCGATCATCCAGGCGATCAGCTCGCCGAAGACGACATAGGAGTAAGTGTAGGCCGATCCCGAGGCGGGGATCATCGTCGCGACTTCGGCATAGGCGAGCGCGGCGCAGGCGCAGATGATGCCGGCAATCGCGAAGGAGAGGATTACCGCCGGGCCGGCCTTCCCCGCACCGACGCCGATCAAGGTCAGGATCCCGGTGCCGACGATCGCGCCGACGCCGAGCGCGACGAGGTGCGGCCAGGAGAGGGACTGCTTGAGCCGATGCTCCTCCCGCATCTGTTCGCGGGGGACCACGGCCTTGCGGACGTTCCAGTTCTTCATCGATTGCGCTCCCTCCCGTCATTTCCGAGCGTAGCGAAGCAATCCAGCCGCGCAACAGGATTGCCGCGTCGCAATGACGATCACGAATGTCGAGCGCCGGAAGTTGCCACCCAATCAGTCAGAACGCGGTGGGGCCGCCCGGCCCTCAACGGCTGGGAAAGATAAAGGGGGGGCCGGGCGGGCTTCGGTTTGCTCAGCTCTTGGTGCTGGAGGTTTTGACGGTCGCCTTGACGTGAGTCACGTGCTTGTGACGATGAACGACACGGTGGCGTCGGTGGTGTTTCACCGGCTTGTGATGTCGAACAACCTTGTGGCTGCTGACTTGGTTGGTCGTCGTCGTTGCAGTGCTTTGCGTTGCGGTATCATTCGTTGTCGGCTGATTCTGGGCAGCCGCTGGGACAGCGAGCGCCAGTGCTGCGAGTGATCCGAGGAAAAGCTTCATGTGCGTGCTCCTGTTATGCGGCCGCGTGGGTCGCTGACCTGCGAATGCAACTATGCTTCAACAGCCGTTAGGTTGCATTGTGGCCACACACGGTTCCAGGCGAATGAGCGCTTGCCTGTCCCGTCCAGGTCCATAGTTCTGCAATCCACCCACTGCGGACTCTCACCCTTGCTCAGCCAAACCGGTGTTTCAGTTTCGCAAGGTGATGCAGCGCCGCTTCGTTCGTCGCGGGACTCCGGTCGAACTCTGCCCAGCACCAAGTCGCCACACAGAAACTGC
>DASSIU010000147.1:0-3836 GCA_035691585.1 Sphingomicrobium sp.
CTGCTCGCCGATCAGCCTGGCCATCGCGTCCGTCAGCTGAATTTCGCCTCCCGCACCCTTCTCCTGCGCATCGAGCGCGCGCATCACCTCGGGCTGCAGGATGTAGCGGCCGGGAAGCATCAGGTTCGAGGGCGCGGTGCCCGGCGCGGGCTTCTCGACCAGACCGCGGATCTCGGTCAGTGCGCCGTTCGTCTCGCCAGGATCGACCACCCCATATTTGTGGGTCTCGCTATCCGGCACTTCGAGCGCGGCGACGATATTCCCGCCGACCTCCTCGTAGGCCTCCATCATCTGCGCCAGGCAGTTGGGTTTGCCGACCATCAGCTCGTCGGGGAGCAGCACCGCGAACGGCTCGTCGCCGACGATGTGCCGCGCGCACCAGACGGCATGGCCGAGGCCGAGCGGCTGCTGCTGGCGGACGGTCACGACCTCGCCGAATTTCGCATTGGAGGGGGCGAGCACGTCGAGGCTCTTGCCCTTGGCCTTGAGCGTCGCCTCGAGCTCGTAGGCCTGGTCGAAATAGTCGACCAGCGCGGACTTCCCACGGCCGGTGACGAAGATCAGCTCCTCGATCTCGGCCTCGCGCGCCTCGTCCACCGCGTACTGAATCAGCGGACGGTCGACGACCGTGATCATCTCCTTGGGGATGCTCTTGGTGGCTGGGAGCAGGCGGGTGCCGAGGCCGGCGACGGGGAACACCGCCTTGCGGACGCGAGTGGGCATTCAGTCTCCGGGGTGTGAAACGCTGGTGTTGTCCGTGACCGCGCCGGGATCAGTGCCGGCGGGTTGCGAAGGCGCGGCACCGCCCGTGGGCGGCGGCAGATCGAACGGGTCGGCCGGGCGCGGCTGCGACTTCTTGACCAGCTCGTCGACCCGGTCGGGCCGGGCGTAGGCCGGCGGGGTCAGCAGTTGCTGGACGGTCGGGGCGGCGCGGGCCATCTCGGGCTTCACCGGCATAGCGTGGCCGGGGGCAGGACTGAGATCGGCCTGCCGTCCGCAACCCGCGAGCGCCGCGATGCCGACGATGAAGAGAATCCCCTTGGCCCTCATGAGCTCCGCCTAGCCGTTCGGCAGGACTTGCGCTAGCGGCGAGCCATGCGCTTCACCACTATCGCCGCCGTCCTTCTCACGCTCGCTGCCTGCCACGAGCAATTGCAACAGCCCCAGTCGAACGAGGGCGCCTCCGCAGCCGCAGGCACGGAGGGGATCAAGGGCGTTCACCGTGACAACAGGGGCAAGCCCGCTCCTGCGGTCGAGTTCAACGATCGCGACGGCAAGCCCGTCACGCTCGCCGACTTCAAGGGCAAGCCCGTGCTGGTGAACCTGTGGGCGAGCTGGTGCGCGCCCTGCGTCAAGGAGCTGCCGACGCTCGACAAGCTGGCGCGCGAGGGCAAGGTGAAGGTGCTGGCGGTGAGCCAGGACACGGGCCCACATGCCTCCGTCGTGGCATTCCTCCAGGCCCACCAGATCGGAGTCCTGGAGCCCTACCAGGACAGCAAGATGGCGCTCTCGGGAGCGCTTGGGCCGGACACGGTACTGCCGACCTCGATCCTGATCGATGCCGACGGCAAAGAGGTCTGGCGTTACGTCGGCGATCTCGACTGGACGAGCCCCGAGGCGGCTAAGCTTCTTGCGGAAGCCGGCGCCGCTTCGAAACCAGGCTGAGCAGCCGCCCGTCGATCGCCGCGAGACCGAGCGCGATCAGCCCAAGGCCGACGAAGTCCTGCGGCGCCAGCGTCTCATTGAGAAACAGCGCGCCGAGAACGATCGCGACTGGCGGCACCAGCAGCGTGACGAGCAAGGCGTTGGTCGCTCCCGAGGTCGCGATGAGCCGGAAATAGAGCACATAGCCGAGAGCGGTGCAGAACAGCGCCAGCGCGGCGACCGCGGCCCAGGCAGTGAGCGGCGGAAAGGCGTGGGTCCAAGGGCGGTCGAGGAACATCGACATCGGCAACATCATCAGTGCGCTCGCGGTCAATTGCCCGGTTGTGACGCTGAGGGGGGAGATTCCCTGGCGGCGGAAGCGGCGCGCCCAGACCGCGGCCAGTGCGTAGCTGAGCGAGGCCGTGACGCACGCGAGCTCCGCAAGCCCGGCGCTTCCGAGGTTCGACAGAAGGGCCGGCCCGATCATCGTCGCCACTCCGCCGAAGCCGAGCAGCACGCCGACGATCTTGCGCGGGGTCATCCGCTCGTCGTGGGTCAGGAAATGCGCCACGACTACCCCCCAGATGGGGGTCGTCGCGTTGAGGATCGAGGCGAGCCCGCTGGCGATGTGCGTCTGGCTCCAGCCGAACAGCGTGAACGGCAAGGCATTGTTGAGCAGCGCGAGAACGAACATCGAGCCCCACGCTGAGCGCGGCAGCCCGAGCTTTTCGCCCTTGAAGTGTAGGTAGGTCCACATCGCCACTGCGGCGATCGTCACGCGCAGCCAAACGTAGGTCAGCGGCGGAATGTGCCGGACGGCGACTCCGATGAAGAAGAAGGCCCCGCCCCAAATAAGTGCGAGGAAGCCGAGGATCAGCCAGTCGTTGCCGTTCATCTGCGCGCGGATCATGTGCGCGTCATGGCGCGAAACGGGCTTCGCGGCCTCCGGCTCGTTGCGGTCAAACGCCTGGGGATCGATGGCTTTCATGGCCCGCGGGAAATAGCGGTCACAGCCATGTGCCCGCCAACAAATGGCGGGTCGCGGACGATAAGCTGACCTTATCTAGTCCCTTAGCAGCTCATTGATGCTGGTTTTGGACCGGGTGCGCTCGTCGACGCGTTTCACGATCACTGCGCAGGCCAGCGCGGGTCCGCCGTCCTTGCCGGGGAGGCATCCGGGGACGACCACGGAATATTCGGGCACTCGGCCGTAACGAACTTCTCCCGATGCGCGGTCGACGATCTTGGTCGAGGCGCCGAGGAACACGCCCATCGACAGCACCGATCCGTGCTCGACGATAACGCCCTCGGCGACCTCGGACCGCGCCCCGATGAAGCAATCATCCTCAATGATCACCGGGCCGGCCTGCAACGGCTCGAGCACCCCGCCAATTCCGGCCCCGCCCGAGATATGCACGTTGCTTCCGATCTGGGCGCAACTGCCCACCGTCGCCCACGTGTCAACCATGGTTCCCTCGCCGACCCGGGCGCCGATGTTGACGAAGCTCGGCATCAGCACCGCGCCCGGCGCGATGAAGGCCCCGCGGCGGACGATTGCCCCTGGAACCGCCCGGAAGGCGGCGGCGGCGAACTCCTTCTCGCCCCAGCCCGCGAACTTGGACGGCACCTTGTCCCACCAATGAGCGCCGCCTGGGCCGCCGCCGATCGCTTCCATCGGGTTGAGCCGGAAAGATAGCAGGACCGCCTTCTTGAGCCATTGGTGGACCGTCCACGCCCCACTTTCTTTGTCCGCGATCCGCGCCTCGCCGCTGTCGAGCGCGGCGACAGCCGCGTCGACCGCCTGGCGCACCTCGCCCCTGGTATGGGCTCCGATGGCTTCGCGCTCGTCCCATGCGCGCTCGATCACGCTGCGCAAATCACCCGTCATTCACTGTCCCCAAGATCCTTTCGAGCCAGTCACCGATGTCGTCCACGCGAACATCGACCGCGCCTTTGTCATGGTCGCGGCCCGCCTGTTCCGATCCGTTGTCGACCCACACAGTCGTCATGCCCAGCGCCTTAGCAGGAGCAAGGTTCTTCACCATGTCGTCCGCGAGCAAGGCATGGCTCGGGTCAATGTTGAACCGCTCGCACAGCATCGCGTAGCCGTGGGGATCTGGCTTGGGACGAAGATCGCTCGCATGGATGTCGTGCAGATCATCGAAGTGCCGATGCACGCCGATCGCTTCGAG
>DASSIU010000148.1:0-11594 GCA_035691585.1 Sphingomicrobium sp.
TTCCAGGAACTGCGGCGTGTCGATGTACGCTCCGACGTTCTGGATCACGACGTACGGCGTGTTGCGCCACCCGCCCACGGCGACATCGCCGTACGGCTGAGCGAAGCCTTCGAGAGCAGTGTGGTAGGCGCTCTTGACCACCTCGACGCTGGTGCGGGTGGGAAAAGTTAGGGCGCTGGTGTCGATCGCTTCGGCGCGTGCAAGATCTGCTTTCAGAGTCGCGGCAATCCGGGCCTGACCCGCAGCGGAGCGGTCCTCGAGGCGATAACGGTATGAAGCCCTGGGCCCCTTGTCGATCCCGAGCGAGGTCGCCTGTGTCGGCTCCAGCCGAAGCAGGTTTTCGGCGAAGGAGCTGAGCAGGGCTTTGGCTTGCGCTTCGCTGGCCGGAGCGGCGAGAGCCGAAGTCGAGAGGAAGGGCAGGGCGCCGGTGGCAGCGATGCCGGCGAGCGCTTCGCGCCGGCTGAGGGGCAGCATGGTCAACAGAGATTCTCCGCTAGGCTGGGGGAAGAGCGTGTTCGGGTTCGACCTTCAGGCAATTTCCGTCAATGTCCACGATCCGGACGCGTTCGCCGACGGCGGCGGGACCGCCGCGCGCCGACCATTCGCTGTCACCGACCCGCACGCGCCCGCCATGCGAGTCGACGGCTTGCACGACCACGACCACTTTACCGAGGAGCCGACCGATCTTGTTGTTGAGAAACGGATCGGGGCTGTAGTCGTATCGAGTCGCGTAGAACCGCCGTCCGACAAGGCGCGCGGACAGGAACGCCAGGATCGCGAACACACCCAACTGGAGCGGGATTGGGAGACCGAGCACCATCGCAAGAACGCCGGTGATAATGGCCGCCGCGCCGATGAAGATCAGGAAAAAACCCGGCGCGATGACTTCGGCGATCAGCAGCACGACGCCGCCGATCAGCCACAGCCATGCGGGGTCGAGGTCGAAACCGCTCATCCCGTTGCTTTGGGAACGCTTGGAACCGGCTTCGCGGGCGGGTTGCCTGGCCGGCCAATGGCTTCCTTCGCGAGCTCGCCGATGCCGCCGAGCGTCCCGATCAACTGGGTCGCCTCGACCGGGAAGAGGATTGTCTTGGCGTTGGGCGATCGTGCGAACTCAGCCACCGCTTCGACATATTTCTGCGCGATGAAATAGTTGATCGCCTGCGCGCTGCCTTGTTCGATCGCGTCGCTGACCGCCTTGGTCGCATTCGCTTCGGCCTGAGCGGCGCGCTCGCGGGCCTCGGCTTCGCGGAACGCAGCCTCGCGCGCGCCCTCGGCGGAGAGGATCGCCGACTGCTTCTCGCCTTCGGCCTTGAGAATCGCCGACTGGCGCAAGCCTTCGGCCTCGAGGATTACGGCCCGCTTCTCGCGCTCCGCCTTCATCTGGCGAGTCATCGCGTTGACGATGTCCTGGGGTGGACGAATGTCGCGCAGCTCCACGCGGGTGATCTTCACGCCCCAGGATTCGGTCGCCTGATCGACCACCGCGAGCAGCTTGGTGTTGATCTCGTCGCGACGCGACAAGGTTTCGTCGAGGTCCAGCGAACCCATCACGGTCCTGAGATTCGTGGTCGAAAGGGCGGTGATCGCGGAATAGAGGTCCGCGACCTCGTAAGCCGCCTTTGCGGGGTCGAGCACCTGGAAGAACACGACTCCGTCGACCGCGACCATCGCATTGTCCTTGGTGATGATCTCCTGCCCGGGGATCTCAAGAACCTGCTCCATCATGTTGATTCGACGGCCGACGCGATAAAAGAAGGGAGTGACATAATTGAACCCTGGTTCGGCGACGCGGACGAACCGTCCGAAATGCTCGATCGTGTAACGATAGCCCTGGCGGACGATCTTCACGCCCGTCATCACGTAAAAAAACACGAGGACTGCGACGGCGATCATGAATGTAGTCAGCATCACTCTTTTCCAGCCTTCCCTGTTCGGGGCATGATGCGACGGCCATGATGGAAGCGGAAGCCAAAAACGACGGAGGCAAGGACCTGTTCGCCGTACGGTCCTTGCTGTTCCTGCCGGCGTCGAACCCCCGAGCGATAGACAAAGCCCGCAAAGCCGGGGCGGACCTGGTGGTTCTCGACCTCGAAGACGCGGTGAAGTCGGATGACAAAACGGCCGCCCGCAAGGCCGCGGTAGAGGCGGTTCGCGAAGTCTGGCCAATGCCCGTCGCGATCCGCATCAACGGCGTTGGTACGAAATGGCATTCGCTCGATCTAGACGCGGTGGCGCGCTCGAAGGCCGATTTTGCCATCGTACCGCGCGCTATTTCCGCTCACCTTGTCCACGGAATTGCCGAGGCGATCGGAAAGCCCGTGCTGGCCATGATCGAAACTGCCGCCGGCGTCCTTGGAGCGGCGCAGATCGCGAACTGTTGCGCCGGGTTGATCGCCGGCACCAATGACCTCCGTGCCGATCTTCGGCTTCCGCTCGGCGCGACACGCGAACCGATTTCGGCATCGCTCCAGATGATCGTACTTGCGGCCCGGGCAGTTGGAATTGCTGCGTTTGACGGCGTTTTCAACGGTCTCGACGATCCTGACGGGTTCATGAGGGAGGCGGAAGAGGGGCGTCGTCTCGGTTTCGACGGGAAGAGCCTGATCCATCCGAACCAGATCGCTGCATGCCACCAGGCCTTCGCGCCCAGCTTGGCCGAAATCGAGCGAGCGAGAGCTCTGGTGGAGGCCTTCCGGGGCGGCGCCGAGCGGTTCGGCAATGAGATGATCGAACGGATGCACGTCGAGGCGGCGCGGCGGGTGCTCGATCGGGCCGCCAGCTAGCCGCCCCTTGGCGAATCGCCCTTCGCCTGTCATGGGCCGATATGGCCCAACTCAATGCTACCGCTGAAATTCCACTCGGACTGACGTTCGACGACGTCCTGCTGCAACCGATGGAATCGAGTGTGCTGCCGAGCCAGGCAGATACTCGCACCTTCCTGACGAAGGAGATCCCGCTCAACATTCCGGTCCTCTCGTCGGCGATGGACACGGTGACCGAAGCGGACATGGCAATCGCCCTGGCGCAGCTCGGCGGGATCGGCGTCCTTCACCGCAATCTCACCGTCGAGGAGCAGGCGACGGCGGTGCGGCAGGTCAAGCGCTTCGAAAGCGGGATGGTGGTCAACCCGATCACCATGAGTCCGGACCAGACGCTGGCCGAGGCGCTCGAGCTGATGAAGTCGCACCGGATCAGCGGAATTCCGATTGTGGAGAAGTCCGGCAAGCTGTGCGGAATCCTCACCAACCGCGACGTGCGCTTCGCGGAGAACGTGCGTCAGTCCGTCAGCGAGCTGATGACCAGGGACAATCTGGCGACCGTGCGCATTGGCACGAGCCAGGAGGAGGCGCGCCGCATCCTTCACCAGCGCCGGATCGAGAAGCTGCTGGTGGTTGATAGCGACGACCATTGCGTCGGGCTGATCACGGTCAAGGACATTGAAAAGGCGGTTGCGGCGCCGTTCGCGACGAAGGATGTCGAAGGGCGGCTCCGGGTCGCCGCGGCGACGACCGTCGGGGACTCGGGTTTCGCCCGCTCGGAGGCGCTGATCGACGCTGGCTGCGACTGCGTCGTCATCGACACCGCGCATGGTCATAATCGCGATGTCGCCGCAGCGGTTGAGCGCGTGAAGGGCTTGTCAAATTCAGTGCAGGTCGTCGCGGGCAACGTCGCCACGGCCGAGGCGGCCAAGGCGCTGGCCGGTGCCGGAGCCGATGCGATCAAGGTCGGGATTGGACCGGGCTCGATCTGCACCACGCGGATCGTGGCCGGCATTGGGGTGCCGCAACTGACCGCCATCATCGAAGCCTCGCGCGCGGCTGATGGAGTGCCGGTGATCGCCGATGGTGGAATCCGTACCAGCGGCGACATGGCCAAGGCGCTGGCGGCGGGCGCTTCAACTGTCATGGTCGGATCGCTGCTCGCCGGAACCGACGAAGCGCCTGGCGAGATCTTCCTGTACCAGGGCCGAAGCTACAAGTCCTATCGTGGCATGGGCTCGGTCGGCGCGATGGCGCGGGGTTCGGCCGACCGCTATTTCCAGCAGGACATCAAGGACCATCTGAAGCTGGTGCCAGAAGGGATCGAAGGCCAGGTGCCGTACAAGGGCCCGGCGCGCGAGATCATTCACCAGCTCGTCGGTGGGGTGAAGGCGGCGATGGGCTACACCGGCTCGACCACGATTTCTGAGCTCCAGAAGCGCGCGAAGTTCGTTCGAATCACCAATGCCGGTCTGTCGGAAAGCCACGTCCACGATGTCGCCATCACTCGCGAGGCGCCGAACTATCCGACGCGCTAGCCGATGACACCCGCCGCGCGCCTGCAGGCGGCGATCGAGATCCTCGATGAGGTGATTGCCTCGGCGCGAGACGATGGTGCCCCCGCCGACACGATCGTTTCGCGTTACTTCAAGCATCGCCGTTATGCTGGTTCGAAAGACCGACGAGCCGTGCGGGAACTAGTCTTCCGCGCGATCCGTCGCGCGGCCGAGATGCCGAAGAGCGGACGAGCAGCAATTCTCGGCATCGCTAGAGACCAGCCGGCGCTGCTCGAACTGTTCGGCGAACCGCGCGGACCGGTGTTGCTCGAGGAGGGTGAAGTCGGGACGCCGGCCAGTCTCGTGCCCGAATGGCTGCGACCGGAGCTGTCGCCACTCGTGCTCGAAAGTGAGTGGCCGAACTTGCTGGAGCGGGCGCCGCTCGATCTTCGGGCGAACATTTCGCGGGCCTCGCGCGATGAGCTGCTCAGCCAGTTCGATGGCGCGGAGCCGACGCGAATCAGCCCGTGGGGCATTCGCCTGGCGGCCGACACTCGAATCGACGAACATCCGGCGTTCGAAGCGGGCCTTGTGGAAGTGCAGGACGAGGGCAGTCAGCTGATCGCGCTAGCCTGCGAAGCGTCGAGCGGTGAGCGAATCCTTGACCTTTGCGCTGGGGCAGGCGGCAAGGCGCTGGCGCTCGCGGCCGCTGCGCCTGGCTCGACAATCCTCGCCACCGACAGCAACCGAGGACGCTTGTCGAAGCTTGCGCCAAGAGCACAACGAGCCGCCGCGGTGATCGAGACTCGGCTGCTCAATCCGCCGGGAGAACTCGAGGAGCTTGCCGATTGGCACCGCGCGGCGAATGTCGTGCTGGTCGATGCGCCCTGCTCCGGCAGCGGCACCTGGCGACGTAACCCGGAAGGACGATGGCGCCTTACGCCTGGGCGCCTGAATCATCTGATAGACGTTCAGCGGCGTTTGCTCGATATCGGCGCGGAACTCGTGAAACCTGGCGGATGCCTCGTTTATGCGGTCTGCTCGATCCTGTCCCGCGAAGGGGCAGGGCAGATTGACGGCTTCCTCAAGGACCGTTCATCGTGGATTAGTGAGGAAACGCCCATGGCTGCTGGACGTTTGGACGGCGCGGGCCGGCTGCTGACACCGGGCCACGACCGAACCGACGGGTTTTTCGTCGCGCGGCTTCGGCGGCCATGCTAGTCAGGCGGCGACACGTGGAGAGATTGATGCGTTTCTTGCCTGGCCTTCTGCTGACGGGTTTCGTCGGACTTGCGATTGCGGCGCCCGTCGCCGGACAACGCCCCGACGACCAGATCCTGCCCAAGTCGTCGCAACTGCAACACCAGGCGCGCGAGCTGATGGCGGCTGGCAAGCTTAGTCAGGCCGAAGACCTATTGGAGACCGCATTGGCGGTCGATCCGCGCAACCGCGGCGCCTTCGTCGACATCGCCCGAGTCGCCGAGAAGCAGCACCTGTTCGGCAAAGCGATGCGGATGACCAACAAGGCGCTCCTGCTGGAGCCCAACGACACCGACGCGATCGCGGTTCAGGGCGAGGCGATGGTCGAGATGGGCGCCACAGCGCGAGCTCAGGCAAATCTGCAGAAGCTGCAGAGGCTCTGCGGCGCCAAGGGCTGCCCGCAGGTCGCCGAACTATCAGCGGCGATCTCTCGCGGTCCAGCGGTCGCTTCGGCCAAGGCTCCGGAGAGCCCGAAGTCGAATTAGTCGCTGAGCGCTCGCGCCAGCTCCACCCATTCAGCGATGCTGAGGGTCTCCGCGCGACGCTGCGTGTCGATTCCCAACCGACCTGCCGCGTCCAGGGCGCCGGGCAGCAATTTGAGACTCGAGCGAAGCATTTTGCGTCGCTGACCGAACGCGGCTTCGGTTAGCCGCTCCATGATCTTGGGATCGACGCCCGCCGGCTGTTCCGCGGGAATGATGTGGACAACCGCCGAAGTGACCTTTGGTGGCGGCACGAAGGCGGACCGGTTGACGATCATCGCAATCCTCGGGCGACAGCGCCACTGGGCGGCGATGGAGAGGCGTCCGTAGGAGTTGCTTCCGGGTTGGGCGACGAGACGCTCGGCGACCTCCCTCTGAAACATCAGCGTAAGCGATGCCCACCACGGCGGCCAGGTGCCGCCGAGCCATCTGAGCAGCAATGCAGTGCCGACATTGTAGGGAAGGTTGGCGACGATGTGTGCACCCTCACCAACGACCGCACGCTCGTCGATCTTGAGCGCGTCGCCTTCGATGATCCGCAGCAGGCCCCCGAATGACTCGTGAAGTTCGTTGAGCGCGGGGATGCACCGGCGGTCCCGCTCGACGGCCACGACCTCTGCGCCTGCTTCGAGCAAGGCGCGGGTCAGGCCACCAGGGCCCGGCCCAACCTCATAAACCCGCTGACCTTCTAGCGGACCCGGGATCGCGGCAACGCGCGCGAGCAGCTGACGATCGAGGATGAAGTTCTGGCCGAGCGCCTTGCTCGCGCTCAGCCCATGGCGGGCGATGACGTCGCGAAGCGGCTCGGCGGGGTCGCTCAAGCGGCGTCGGCGCGCTGGACCGCATTCTCGGCAGCCATCCGAAGTGCGGCCGCCATCGGGCGAGGGTCCGCCCGATCCTGGCCGGCGATGTCGAAGGCCGTACCGTGGTCGGGCGCGGTCCGGATGATCGGCAAGCCAAGGGTAACGTTGACCGCATCTTCGAAATGCAGCGCCTTGATCGGGATAAGAGCCTGATCGTGGTACATGCACAGGGCCGCGTCGTAGTTCGCGCGAGCGCGAGCGTGGAACATCGTGTCGGCTGGGTGCGGACCGCTTACCCGCCACCCTTCCGCCGCAAGCGCGGCTATGGCGGGAGCAATCAGCTCGAGCTCTTCACGACCGAGTTCGCCACCCTCGCCCGCATGGGGGTTGAGACCGGAGACGGCGAGCCGGGGCTCGGCAATGCCGAAGTTGCGCTGGAGCCCGCGGAGTGCGGCTCGGCCTCTCGATTCAATCAGCGCGATGCTGAGATGCGATGGCACTTCACTGAGGGGAAGGTGCGTGGTGACCGGGACCGTTCTCAACGTCGGCCCGGCCAGCATCATCACGACGTTGCCCGGCGCGACGCCGCATCGCTCCGCGACGAATTCGGTCTGGCCGGGGTGCTGGAAGCCAATCGCGTAGAGCTGCTCCTTGGATACCGGGCCCGTCACCACCGCTGCGGCCGACCCTGAGCGTGCCAGTCCGACGGCAATCTCCAGCGAGTCCAGCGAGGTGTGCGCGCCGGCGACGCTCGGATGACCCGGCACGTCCGCTTGTGGAACTTTGAGTTGGATTAACGGAAGCCCGTAATCGAACGCCGAGTCGGCTTGGCGCGGATCCTCGACAAGCTCGATCGGGCCGTCCCACACGGCTGCGACCGAGCGCGGGTCACCGATTGCGACGAACGGTGGCAGGTCCAGCCTGTCGCGATTATCCCAGCATTTGGCGATCACTTCCGGCCCGATCCCGGCAGGATCGCCGAGCGAAACGGCCAGTGGACTTTGAAGCGCGCGAAGCATCGGACGCGCTCCTAGCCGAAATGCCCGATCAGCGGAATTCGATCACCGCGTCACGACGCAGGTCGCGAAGGTAACGGTTGGCGCGCGACGTCGTGCGCTCGTCGTTGATCTGCTGATAAATGTCGTCATAGGTCGGCGCCGACGCCTGATCGGCCTCGTCGCGGCCGCACATCACGAGCACGCGGACGCCCTCGTCAAGCGAGCCGAACGGTTGGGTCGCCTGGCCAACCTGCATCGGCAGCATCAGCCGCTGCAGCGCCGGAGGGAGGTCTCGCATCTTGACCTGGTCGCTGGTCACAACCTCACCGTGGAAATCGGCGGCGATCTTCTCGGCGCCGCCGCACCCGCCGATGTGCTGAGCGGCCTCGGCGAAGCGCGATACGATTGGCTCGGCTGCTTCGCGGCTCGTGCCTTTGGGGAAGCTGATCGACACTTGCTTGAGGCTGAGGATGGCATCGCGCGGATCGGGAGTGAGGATCTTGCGCGTGTCCTGTACGGCAATGATCGAATAGCCCCCGGAATTGGGAATGGGGTTGCTGATCGCGCCGGCCGGCATTTGGCGAAGTGCATCCGCCAAAGGCCCAGGAAGCTGTTCGGGTCGAAGCCAGCCGAGGTCGCCGCCCACCGCCTTGGTCGATGATTCCGAATATTGGCGCGCATATCCCGCGAACGAGGCTCCGTTGCGCAGTTGCACGAGAATCTTGTTCATTGTGTCGAGCGTCTGCGCGTCGGTTGCCGGGCTGGAACCCATATATATCTCGCCGACGTGATATTCCTGGGTCCCCTTCGAAGCGTTCAGCTTGTCAAGAACCGCCTTCACCTCGTCGTCGCCCACCGTGACCTCGATCTTCTCATGTTGGAGCCGCTGCCACGCGATCTCGCCTTCGATCTGGCGGCGCAGAGTCTTGATGCTCGAGCCGTTCGCATCAAGGTAAGCGGCTAGCTGCTCCGGAGTCTTCTTCACGTTCTGGGCGACCCGGGCCACTGTCTTGTCGATGTCGGATTTCTTGACGTCGATCTTCTCAGTCTTGGCGGCCTGGATCTCGAGCGTCTCGTCGATCAGGTTGCGAAGCACCTGCTGGCTCAAGGCTTCCATCTGGTCTGCGGGGATCTGCCCCCCGTTGGCGATGGCCAACAGGGCGAGCCGCTGCTGGACGTCGGTCTGGGTGATGACGTCGCCGTTGACGATGGCCGTCGCCTTGACGACGGAGGGCATGGCATTGCCGAACACCTGCGGGTTCTGCGGCAGCTTGAGTGACTGGGTGCTGTTCACGGCAGCGGGTGGCTGCTGCGCCGGCTGCGTCTCATTCTGGGCGACCGCGCCGCTAGCGAGGCCGAGCGCGACTGCCCCGCCGGCGATCAACGCACGCGTTCCATACACTCGAAAAGCTGCTGCCACTGTTGGATTTTCCCTTGATTCCCGATGCTTGCCCTTGCCGCACCGCCGCTGAACGCAGGCTTAGCGGCTCACCCCCTTCAATGCCAAATGAACGGCGAAGGTGCTTCCCTTGCGGAAGGTCCCGATCCGCTCATAGTCGCGCCGCCACGATACGCCAAGCTGCAGGCAATCATCCTCGTACTGGATTCCGATGCGGTTGCGCACGGGCTGCCACCCATTGGCGGTCGAGGTCGGATCTTCGCTCTTGTTGGTGAGGTCGATCACCGAGGCTCCGAAGATCGACCAGTAGCGGGTGAGGAGAATTCGCGCAGCGACCCGCAACTCCTCGCGATCCCGCAGGTCCTCGATCGTCGGGTCGATGTTCCGGTTGAGCTTGAGATAGCCGATCTGCGCGTAGGTCTGCGTCGTCCCGACCGTCAGGTCGATGTCGTTACGCCGGACGGCGAGGCTATTCGGATCGATCCGGTAGCGTTCGGTGAACTCGATAAATCGGCCATAGCGGACTCGAACTCTTCCGACGATATCAGAGAATCTTCCAGTAAGGCCCGTTCCCTGCGGGAAAATATCGCGCAGTCGACCGACTCGGTAACTTTGGCCGACCGTGCTGTCGATCGACAGATTGTTGCGATCCAAGGACCAGTCGAGCCCGTAGGTGATACGCGATGCATCCTCCCAGCGATCGTAACCGGGGAAGCGGTTCAGCGCGAAAAGGTTGCCGTCCTCGAGGTCGACCGAGCGCGAATCCTCATTGGGGATGGTGATGTTCGGCGTTTGGGGAGTGAGCACCACCTGGACGCGGGGGACAAGCCGTTGGAGTCCGCCGAAGAGCGACCCGATGAAAGGCCATTGGATATCGGCGGCGAGCGCTCCGATCGCGCGAGCGTGCCAGCCATTGGTGCCGCTGTAGATCGCGACCGTCGTGTCCTGAGCGTCGTCCGTATGATAGACGTCGCCGCGACCGAACGCCGTCAGGGTCAGCTGCTGACCCCACGGCGTGAGCTTGCGCAAATCCCATTCGGCGCTGACGAACGCCCGCTGTGTGTCCTGGCCGTCGATCCGGGTGATCGCCAGGCTGTTCGCCTGCACTTCGAGTTGTCCACCGGCGAGCTCTCCCATTCGAAAGCGGGCATCGATGGCGGGAAGTGCGATCGGGATCTGCTTCTGCCGATCATCGACGCGCAGTCCCTGGAATGCCCAGCCGGCAATCGAAATGTAGCTGTCGGGCGATATGCGCTCGACATTCACTACATTGCGGAGGCGGTCGTCGTTCGTGATGTCGTAGCGACGGGTGACTGTCTTGTCGCTGGCGACCCTTAGGGAGGTCGTGATGCTCCACTCGGGATTGAGCTGCCACTTGCCGTTCGCATCGAAGTAGCCGCGAAAGGAGCGGGGGCCAGCCGACGTTGCGCCGATGTTGGTTTGGTCGATCCTGCCGTAGGTGAGGAAGCCCCCGATCTGAAAAGCGCCGAGGCTGCTCAGATCGCGGTACTTAAGATCGATCGCGGGGAGCACGCTCGTGTAGACGTGGGGGGTAAGCGTCAGGTCGCGGTTGGGGGCGATCTGTACGTGATAGGGCTCGCTGATCTCGAAGCCATTGCGGCTGGAAAGCGCGAATTCTGGTACCAGCCAGCCGCTTGCGCCCTCGGTCCCTTTCGCGATCTGGAAAACTGGCAGCAGCGGGACATTGATCCCAAACAACTGGAAGCGGCCGCCCTCGAAGCGGATTCGAGGACTGTTCGGGTCATCGATGACCTTGGCCGCGGTGATCGACCAACTCGGCCGCTTGGGGCAGCCGGCATCGGTGGTCACCGGGCAGGGCGTATAGATCGCGCTATAGAAAGTGCCGACGCCATTGACGCGTGTGCCGCGGCGGGCAGCGATCCGTCCGCCGCTTTCCAACACGACCATCAGATTGTCGACAGTGCCGTCTTTCATGCTGTCGGTCAGCTGGACGTTGTCGCCAACCAGTGTGTCGCCTTCGGGCGTCACCATCACGACATTGCCGTGGGCATAGACCTGGCCGGACTTGCGGTCCCAGGTGACGGTGTCGGCTGCGAGGTAATTGCCTTCGCGGTTCATCCGCACCTCACCGGCCGCGGTCACCACGTCGGCATTGCTATCATAGGTTACCTGGTCGGCACTGAAGGTGACGACCTGATTCCGATCTTCAGCGACGGTTGGCGCCGGAGGCGGAGCCGCGACAGGTGTCTGCGCAAGTGCCGCTGCAGGAGGCGTCAGGAGCAATGGCAGCGCCGACCACCAGACAAATCTCGTCCGCAACGCTCTGTCGCCTGCCCCGATGGTCCTTCCCAAGCCCGTGCCTATTGCACCTAAGCCGCGCTGCGACAATCGCCCGGAGCAACCTGCCGCCGC
>DASSIU010000149.1:0-8524 GCA_035691585.1 Sphingomicrobium sp.
CCTCGAAGTCGCCGCGGTAGCGGGTACCGGCGAGCAGCGCGCCCATGTCGAGCGCATAGATGGTCGCCGGCTTGAGCACGTCGGGTACGTCACCCTCGTCGATCTTGCGCGCGAGGCCCTCGGCGATCGCAGTCTTCCCGACGCCAGGGTCGCCCACATAGAGCGGATTGTTCTTCGATCGGCGGCAGAGGATCTGCACTGTCCGATCGACCTCGGGCATCCGGCCGATCAGCGGGTCGACCTTGCCGGCCTTCGCTTTCTCGTTGAGGTCGACCGTGAACTGCTTGAGCGCGGATTCCTTCTTGCCGCCCTCCTTCTCGGTTTTCTCCTCAGTGCCCTCGGGTGCGCGGGTCTCGACCGGCGTTTCGCCCTTGCCGACCCCGTGGCTGATGTAGGTCACCGCATCGAGGCGGCTCATGTCCTGCTGCTGAAGGAAATAGACGGCGTAGCTCTCGCGCTCGGAAAAGAGAGCGACAAGTACGTTGGCGCCGGTCACCTCGTCGCGGCCCGACGACTGGACGTGGAGGATGGCGCGCTGGACGACCCGCTGGAAGCCGCTCGTCGGCGTCGGGTCGGTCGCGCTGTCGGCGACGAGCGCTCCGAGCTCATTGTCCAGATACTGCTTCACCGACGCGCGAAGCTCGTCGCGGCTCACGCCGCAGGCGGTCATCACCTTGGAGGCATGTTCATCATCCACCAGGGCGATGAGCAGGTGTTCGAGGGTCGCATACTCGTGCCGGCGCTTGCTGGCTTCCCCCAGCGCGTTGTGGAGGGTCTGTTCGAGTTCGCGAGCAAAACTGGGCATTTAGGCTCTTACTCCCGCTCCCGCGGAACGCCCGCGGGCTTTGAATTCAATGTCATACGGGCCGGCGCGGCAATCAAGGGCCGTGCCCGAGCTTTTCAACAGATTATCGCGCCAGAAAGTTGTCAGCGGCTGAACGGCCGCCCTCGTCACGACTTCTTGAACAGCTCTTCGGCCGCGGAACGGTGCGTTTGGGCGCGTTGCATGTGCGCCTCGACCCGGGCAATTTCGGCTTTAAGCGCCTCGATCCGCTCGTTGAGCTCGTCGATCGACATCGGGTCGAGGTCCTGCTTGCCCAGCTCGACCAGCGGATCGCCGGGCTTGCTCGGGAAGAGATCGTCGAGGTCCATCGCGTCGCAAATCGTTGACCCATGGGGCTTCGGTGTCAATAAGCCGCCGCGATGGGAACCGTCCCTTCCTCGATGCGCGCGGTGGTCGCTGACGGAGCAGGCGGCCTGGTGGTGCTTGCTCGCCCGGTACCGACTCCCGGTGAGGGCGAGGTGCTCGTGAAGGTCGCCGCCGCGGGCGTGAACCGGCCGGACGTATTGCAGCGCAAGGGCATGTATCCGCCGCCCCCGGGGGCGCCCGACATCCTCGGTCTGGAAATCGCGGGCGAGGTCGTTGTCGCGGGCCCGGGGGCGGGTCATCTCATCGGGCAGCGGGTCTGCGCGCTGGTGGCGGGCGGCGGCTATGCCGCATATTGCGTCGCTCCGACCGGGACCTGCCTCGCCGTGCCGAAAGCGCTCTCGATGGTCGAGGCGGCAGCCATGCCCGAGACCCTGTTCACCGTCTGGGTCAATCTGTTCGAGCGCGGGTTCGCTGCCGAGGGCGATTGGGCGCTGGTCCACGGCGGCACCAGCGGCATTGGGACGATGGCGATTGCGCTTGCGAAGCTGTTCGGGGTCAAAATCATTGTCACCTGCGGCACCGACCAGAAATGCGCCCGCGCGATGAAGCTCGGCGCCGACGCGGCGATCAATTACGCGACCCAGGATTTCGTCGAGGAGGTGCACCGGGTAACCGGTCGAGCGGGCGTGAACATCGTCGTCGACATGGTCGGTGGCGATTACGTGCCGCGCAATCTCGCCTGCCTGGCAACCGAGGGACGACACGTGTCGATCGCCGTGCAACGCGGGCCGACGGCCGAAATCCCGATCTTCGACATCATGCGGCGGCGCCTGATGCTAACTGGCTCGACCCTCCGCCCGCGATCGGTCGAGTTCAAGACCATGGTCGCCGACGAGCTCGCTCGGACCGTGTGGCCCTTCGCCGAGGGTGGCCGGCTGAAGCCGGTCATCGACCGCACCTTCCCACTGCTGGAGGCGGAGGCGGCGCACGCGCGGATGGAGGCGGGCGATCATGTCGGCAAGATCGTGCTGGACGTTCTTCACTAAGCTCGAAAAGGCGCCTGCATGAACGACCAGCTTGTGCTTCACGAATATTCGCCGTCGGGCAATTGCTACAAGGTCAGGCTGACCGCCGCGATGACCGGCAAGAAACTCCAGCGACGCGAATATGACATCCTGAAGGGCGAGACCCGGACCCCTGAGTTCCTCGCCAAGATCAATTCGAACGGCCGCATCCCGGTGCTGCAGGTCGGCGACCGCTTCATCCCGGAAAGCAATGCCGCGTCTTATTATGTGGCCGAAGGATCGCACCTGATTCCGACTGATCCGTTCGACCATGCCGACATGCTGCGCTGGATGTTCTGGGAGCAGTATAGCCATGAACCGAACATCGCGACCCTGCGCTTCTGGATGCGTGAGCTGGGGCCTGACGGGCTCAGCGACCTGCAGCGCCTGCAAATGCCGGGCAAGCGTCAGCAGGGGAACGCCGCGCTCAAGCTGATGGATGAGCATCTGGGCGGCCGCGACTGGTTCGTCGGGGATTCGATCAGCCTCGCCGATATCTGCCTGTTCGCCTATACGCACGTTGCTGGAGACGCGGACTTCGACCTCCAGCGCTATTCCAATGTGCTAGCCTGGATCCAGCGAGTGAAGGCAGAGCCTCGTTACGTCGACAAGGACGCCTAAAGCGCCTTGCCCCGAGGTCCAGGGGTGGCTACATCGCCCTCCAAGCTGGCCGCTCCGTGAAGGGGCGGCCCTATTCGTTTCTAGACTCTGAGATTTTCGGGAGAAAAGCAGTGGCACAGCCCCTGATGCCCCACGCGACCGCCGCCTGGCTGGTCGACAATAGCTCGCTGACGTTCGAGCAGATTGCCGAATTCTGCGGGCTTCACATCCTCGAGGTGCAGGCGATTGCCGACGACACCGCGGCGACCAAGCTTACGGGTCGCGACCCCATCCGCGCGGGCGAGCTGACCCACGAGGAAATCGAGAAAGGTCAGGCCGACCCCGACTACCACCTCCAGATGTGGAAGGCGCCGGAAGCGGTGCGGCGGACCAAGGGGCCGCGCTATACGCCCGTCTCCAAGCGCCAGGACAAGCCGGACGGCATCTATTGGATCATCAAGAACCATCCCGAAGTCAGCGACGGACAGATCGGCAAGCTGATCGGCACCACCCGGACGACCATCGCGGCAATCCGCGAGCGGAGCCACTGGAACATGGCGAACATCACGCCCAAGGACCCCGTGACGCTGGGCCTGACCACACAGCGCGAGCTGGACGCGGCGGTTGCCAAGGCGGCCAAGGCGGCGGGCCTCGAGGCGCGCACCGACACCCGCTTCGATAGCGATCGCGACGCACTGATCGAAGAGCTTCGCCACGAGCGCGAGCGACATGCGCGCGAGGCGGAGGCGGCGCTGACGGGAGCGAGCGATGAAGCATTGCGCGATGAGATCGTCCCGGGCATTCGCGACCCCTTCAAGAACACGCCCGTCGAATAGCCGCTCGCTTGATTTGAACTGCAGCGGGGACCACAAGTCTGGCCATGGCCACTGCCGAAACCGACGTTAGCCAGCTCAGTTTCGAGGCGGCGCTGGCGCGGCTCGAGGAAATTGTGCGCACGCTCGAAAAGGGCGAAGCGCCCCTCGATCGGTCGATCGAACTGTACCAAGAGGGCGACCGGCTGAAGCGGCATTGCGAGGCGCGGCTCAAGGACGCGCAGGCGCGGATCGAGCAGATCGCTTTCGGAAGCGACGGCAAGCCGGCGGGCTTGAAGCCCTTCGATGCCGGTTGAGACGGTCGATCGGCTCGCCCAGGAGCTGAGCGCGGAGAGCGCTCGCGTCCGCACCGACGTGGATGTCTTTTTCGGCCAGTTACTCAGCCCTACCGGCGACAGTCGAGACAAGCTCTACGACGCGATGCGTCACGCAGCGATCGGCGGCGGCAAGAGGCTTCGCCCGCTGCTCACCGTCGCGGCCTCGCGGTTGTTCGCGATTGACCGGATGCGCGCGCTGAGAGCAGGCTGCGCGATCGAGGCAGTTCATGTCTACTCGCTCATCCACGACGATTTACCGTGCATGGACGACGCGGATTTGAGGCGCGGCAAGGCGACCGTCCACCGGGCCTTCGGTGAAGCGACCGCAGTCCTTGCGGGGGACAGTCTTCATGCGTTGGCGTTCGAAATCCTTGCCGACCCGGCGACGCATGAGGATCCCTGGGTACGCTCAGACCTCGGGCTCGAGCTCGCGCGCGCGGCGGGGCCTGCAGGAATGGCGGGCGGGCAGATGATGGACCTCGCCGCCGAGGGGCAGCGGCTCGACCTTCCGGCAATCACCCGGCTGCAGCAGCTCAAGACCGGCGCGCTGATCGAATATGCGGTTGAAGCGGCGTGCATCATGACGAAGCTGCCGGCCGAGGCCCGAACGCCCTATCGCGGCTACGCGCGCAACATCGGCCTGGCGTTCCAGATCGCCGACGACCTCATCGATCACAGCGGTGATGAGGCGGCGGCGGGCAAGCCGACGGGGCGAGATGCCGACAAGGGCAAGGCCACCTTCGTATCGCTCCTCGGAGAGGAGCGGGCGCGCCAGCAGGCCGGTTTCTTGGTCAACCAGGCAATCGAGCACCTGTCCGGCCACGGCGCGGAAGCGGATTTGCTGCGCGCGATCGCGAGATTTGCCATAGAGAGAGACCATTGATGGGGGGCGCATGAAGGTCGCAGTCTATCCTGGCACGTTCGACCCGATCACGCTCGGGCACCTCGATATCATTCGCCGCGGGGCGCACCTCGTCGACAAGCTGGTGATCGGGGTCACGACGAACCCATCGAAGGAGCCGATGTTCAGCGTCGAGGAACGCCTGGCGATGGTCCGCCGCGAGGTCGCTGACAGTCCCGGCAAGATCGAGGTCGTCGAATTCGGTTCGCTATTGATGGATTTCGCCGAACAGCAGGGCGCGACCGCCATTCTCCGGGGACTGCGTGCGGTCGCCGACTTCGAATATGAGTTCCAGATGGCTGGGATGAACCAGCAGTTGAACGACAGTATCGAGACCATCTTCCTGATGGCGGACGTCTCGCTTCAGCCGATCGCGTCCAAGCTGGTGAAGGAGATCGCTCGGTTCGGGGGGTCGATCGACAAGTTCGTCACGCCCGACGTCGCGGACGACGTCCGACGCCACTTGAACGGCGGTTCACGCTAAGGAAAGCGGCGTTTCTACAGAGGCCGGGGAACGCTCGGGGAGGAATGAGTTGAAGCAGGTTCTGTTCGCGTTGCCGCTGATGGCATTCACGCTGGTAGCGGCGAAACCGGCGCCCGCGCCGCCACCGATGCCGAGCGTCGTCGCGCCTCCCGAGGTGGCCGCGAACAAGGCAAACCACCTGTTCATCGACCTCTCGACCGGCGGGACCGTTGAGGTCGTCCTTCGCCCCGACCTCGCTCCGCACCACGTCGAGCGTATCCAGACGCTGGTGCGCCAGGGTTTCTACAACGGGCTCACCTTCCACCGGGTGATCCCGGGGTTCATGGCGCAGGGCGGCGACCCCAAGGGCACCGGCGAGGGCGGTTCGAGCCTCCCCGACCTAAAGGCGGAATTCACCGCGGTTCCCTTCCTGCGCGGAACGCTCGGCGCCGCCCGCGCGGACAGCAAGGATTCCGCGAACAGCCAATTCTTCATCATGTTCGCGCCACACCCCGAGCTCGACAATAATTACACCGTGATCGGCCGGGTCGTCGCTGGAATGGACGCCGTCGACGCGATCACCCCGGGTGAGCCGCCGTCGGAACCCACAAAAATTGTGAGGGCGTACCTCGGCGGCTAGAGCCGCCTCGAATGCGCGTCGACCTCTTCGATTTCGAGCTTCCGCCCGAGCGGATTGCGCTGCGCCCCGCGCGACCGCGGGATAGTGCGCGGCTGCTGCTGGTCGAGGGCGGCGACATTTCCGATCACCAGGTGCTGGAGCTTCCGCAGATCCTTCGACCCGGCGATGTACTGGTGTTCAACGATACGAAGGTGATTCCCGCGCAGCTCGAAGGTCGACGCGGGGACGCGAGCATCGGCGCCACGCTGCACAAGCGCGAGGGCCCCCGCGAATGGCAGGCCTTCCTCCGCAACGCCCGGCGCGCGCGGGTCGGCGACAGCATCGATTTCGGTCAGGACGTGCACGCGTCCGTCGTGGACAAATTGGACGACGGCTCGGCCCTCCTGCATTTCCACGGCGAGGAGCCAGTCGAGCTTCTGCTCGAGCGCGCCGGACGCATGCCGTTGCCGCCCTACATCGCGTCAAAACGGGCCGCCGACGAGAAAGACCGCACGGATTATCAAACAATGTTCGCGCGGGAGGAGGGAGCAGTGGCCGCGCCGACGGCGGCGCTGCACTTTACCGAGCGGCTCCTCGAGGCGCTGGATGCCCGCCAAATTGGCCGCGAGACGATGACCCTGCACGTTGGCGCGGGCACCTTCCTGCCGGTCAAGGCCGAAGACACGAGCCGGCACAGGATGCACTCCGAATGGGGACGGATCGATGCTGCTACGGCCGATCGGCTGAACGCCGTTCGAGCATCAGGCGGACGCCTGATCGCCGTCGGCACGACCAGCCTCCGCCTGCTCGAAAGCGCTGTCGGGAACGATGGTGTGATCGGCCCGTTCGAGGGCGAAACCGCAATCTTCATCACGCCCGGCTATCGCTTCAAAGCAGTGGACGGCCTCCTCACAAACTTCCACCTGCCGCGCTCCACCTTGTTCATGCTGGTGAGTGCCTTGATGGGGCTCGAGGTCATGAAATCCGCCTATGCACACGCGATCGATGCGGGCTACCGCTTCTATTCCTATGGCGACGCGAGTTTGTTGTTGCCAGGGCGCGAGCCGTGACTCGCTTCTCGTTCTCGATTTCCGCCACCGATGGCGCCGCGCGCACGGGCGTCATCCGAATGCAACGCGGTGAGATCCGGACGCCGGCGTTCATGCCGGTCGGCACCGCGGCGACGGTCAAGGCGATGCGGCCGGAGGAGGTGCGTGCGAGCGGCGCGGACATCATTCTCGGCAATACCTATCATCTGATGCTTCGGCCCGGCGCCGAGCGGGTGGCGAAGCTTGGCGGGCTGCACAAGTTCATGGGCTGGGAGCGGCCGATCCTCACCGACAGTGGCGGCTATCAGGTGATGAGCCTCTCGGAACTCACCAAGGTGACGGAAGAGGGCGTCGCGTTCGCCAGCCACCTCGATGGCACGAGGCACATGCTTTCGCCCGAGCGATCGATCGAGGTCCAGCGACTGCTCGCCTCGGACATTGTGATGCAGTTCGACCAACTGGTGCCGACAACCTCGACGCCGCAGGCGCAACGGGACGCAATGGAACGATCCACCCGATGGGCCAAGCGTTCGCGTCAGGAGTTCGATTGTGGCGGCGAACATGCCGAGCGCGGGGCGATCTTCGGAATTCAGCAAGGCGCGTTGGATGAGGAACTGCGCAAGGGTTCAGCCGAAGCGCTAATCGACATCGGCTTCGATGGCTATGCCGTCGGCGGCCTTGCGGTCGGCGAAGGGCAGGAGGCAATGCTGGGCTGCCTGGATTTCGCGGTCGAGATGCTGCCCGCCGACAAGCCGCGCTACCTGATGGGCGTCGGCAAACCCGACGACATTGTCGAGGCGGTGGTGCGCGGAGTCGACATGTTCGACTGTGTGCTTCCGACGCGCTCCGGCCGCACGGGGCAGGCGTTCACTGTTGACGGGCCGATCAACCTCCGCAACGCCCGCTTCGCCGAAGACGATGAGCCGATCGAGCCAGGCTGCCCGTGCCCGGCGTGCACGACCTTCAGTCGCGCCTATGTCCACCACCTGGTGAAGTCCGGCGAGATCCTGGGCGCGATGCTGATGACGCAGCACAACCTCTGGTTCTATCAGCGGTTGATGCAGGGGCTGCGCGATGCGATCGCGGCACAGCGGCTGCAGGCGTTCGCGAGCGAATTCCTGCAGCGCTATCGCAGAACGAGCTAGATCGCGTCGTCCTTGACCGCTTCGGCCTGGTCGGGCGCCGCGCCCTTGATTTTGTCCTCTGTGCGCAAATCGAAATCGCTGGCATCGTGGCGTTCGTGGAGCTGCTCGCTCTCCTCACCGCTAAGCTTGTTGACGATCCGACCGCGCTTCACCGCCGGGCGGGCATCGATCTGTTTCGCCCAGCGCATCACATGTTCATATTCATTAGTGGCGAGAAACTCGGCGGCTCCCGGATAATTGCGCCCGAGCGCCACTCCGCCGTACCACGGCCAGATGGCGATATCGGCGATCGTGTAGTCGGGACCGGCGATATATTCGTTGTCCGCAAGGCGACGGTTGAGGACGTCGAACTGGCGCTTGGATTCCATCGAGTAGCGGTTGAT
>DASSIU010000150.1:0-2860 GCA_035691585.1 Sphingomicrobium sp.
ATCCGACCTGACTCATCGACCTCACTGCAGTTCGAAGGTCATGGCGACGTTGACCTGCAGCTTTTGCTGGCCGGCTTCGATGCTCGTGTCGGCTTTCCGGGCTTGGGCCATCATCATCGGAACCGGCGGCGGGACGGCATAACCGCCGCTCTCGTTGACCGAGACGATTCGGACGACCCGAAGCCCCAGCGAATGGGCATAGAGCTCCGCCCTGGCTCGGCCGATCGCGACCGCCTTGGCGCGCGCTTCGTCGAGGGCGCTTTCGGGCTTGTCGACGGTGAGGGTCGGGCCATTGATCTGGTTGGCCCCGACCGCCACCAGCGCATCGAGGATTTTCCCCGAGCTGCTGATGTCGCGGAATCGAACGGTGACGTTATTCGAGGCGGTATAACCAACCAGCTGCGGGGACTGGTTCTCGGGGTAGCGATATTCCGGATTGAGGCTGACGTTGCTGGTCTGGATGTCGCGGTCGGCCACACCCGCGCGCTTCAGCGCCGCCAGCACCTGGCTCATCCGGTTGGCCGTGTCCTGAAGGGCGCCGCTGGCGGACGCGGAGCGGGATACCACCCCCGCCGAGATGATCGCCACATCGGGCACCCGGGTCACCTCGCCGGTCGCGCTGATGTCGAGCCGGGTGCCGGCAATGGTCTGGGTGATCTGCTGCGCCATTGCGGTCGACGGCAGCACAGCGACGGCGAGCATCAGCGCCGCCAGCACGGCATTCTTCATGATTATTCCCCTGGAGTTTCGTTCCATGACGGCCCGGTCGCCCGAGCGCCATGGCTGATTGCTGAACAGCAGTCCGGCTAGGCGCGGCGGCCCGCGACGAGGCGATAGATCAGCAGCAGGATGAAGGCGCCGACGATGGCCGCAACGAATCCTGCCCCCTCGCCGGTCGAATACCAGCCGATCGCATGTCCGAGCCAACCGGCGAGCAGTGCGCCCGCGATTCCCAGCAGCACGGTGATGATGCAGCCGCCCGGGTCCCTGCCCGGCATCAGCAGCTTGGCGATCGCCCCGGCGATCCCTCCGATGACGATCCAGCCGATGATCCCGTAATGTTCCATGGACTAGCCCTTTCCCCTCTTCTTCTTTAAAGCTGTTCAACGGGGCTTCATTACAGCTGTGCCAACGCTCGCTTGCGAGACTGGTGCCACCGTTAGTCGAAAACAGGTAGCGGGCGCGATGCCCACGCGGTCTGTTGCGTCAGGTGCCTTATTGATGTAATACAGCTGGCGCAGAGCAATCAAAGATTCGTGAAACGGGCATGGATATCATGAACAGGGAAACTTCGATCCATTCTTCAGACACCCTCGTGGTGGTGGATCGCTCGCGCCGCCGCCGCCAACTGCTGATCGCAGCCGCGGTGGGCGTGCTTCTGCTCGTCATCGTTCTTGCCGTCGTGCTCGGCCGCAATGCGGCCAACAAGCCCGCCCAGACGACCGGTGCAGGACAGATCCCGACCGTTTCGGTGGTCGTCCCCGGCCGCAGCAGCGTGGCTCGCGAAGTCGTCGCCAGCGGGCCGCTCGGCGCCAAGCGCGACCAGCCCGTCGGAATCGCCGGCACTGGGGGCCGTGTGACCGCCGTGCTCGTCGATGCCGGCAGCTGGGTGCGCGCGGGCCAGACGCTCGCCGTGGTCGACCGCTCCGTAGAGGCCGAGCAGGCGGCGCAGCAGGCCGCGCAGGTCGAAGCCGCTAAGGCCAATGCCGTGCTCGCCCAGTCCGACTATGATCGCGCCATCGCGTTGCAGGGGCGCGGCTTCGTCTCGAAGGCGGAGATCGATGCCAAGCGCGCCACTCGCGACGCCGCGTTCGCCCAGGTCAAGGTTGCCCAGGCCCAGCTCGCCGGCACGCGTGCCCAGATCGGCCGGCTCAGCGTGGTGGCGCCGACTGCGGGCCTCATCCTCGCCCGCAACGTCGAGGTCGGCCAGATCGTGAGCCCCGGCGCCGGTGCCCTGTTCCGCCTGGCCGAGAACGGCCAGATGGAAATGCGTGCTCAGCTCTCGCAACAGGACCTTGCGAACCTGCATGTCGGAATGACCGCGCAAGTCACGCCGGTAGGATCGGACCGAAGCTTCACCGGCACGGTGTGGCAGGTCGCGCCCGTCATCGATCCTCAATCGAGGCTCGGCGAGGTGCGCATTGCCGTGCCGTACGACCCAGCCATGCGTCCCGGCGGCTTCGCCGAAGCGCGGATCACCGCGGGCACCACGACCGCGCCGATGCTGCCGCAAAGCGCGGTGCTGAGCGACGACAAGGGCAATTACGTCTACATCATCGACGCCAAAAACCAGGTCGAACGGCGCGACATCAAGATCGGCAGCGTCAACGACTCCGGCGTGACCATCGCCAGCGGGCTCAGCGGCAACGAGGCGGTCGTGCTTTCGGCCGGACCGTTCCTTAACCCGGGGCAGAAGGTCAATCCAAGGCGGGAAGCCGCACGCTGATCGCGACACGGGCGAGTAAAACGAAAGCAGTTAAGCCATGAACTTCCGTAACATCTCGTCCTGGTCGATCCGGAACCCCGTTTTCCCGATCGTCCTGTTCGTCGGCTTGATGCTGGCCGGGCTGATCTCGTTTGCCCGGATGCAGGTCAACAACGCGCCCGACATCGACTTCCCGGGCGCGATCGTCTCCGTGTCTCAACCGGGCGCTGCCCCTAACGAGATGGAAACGCAGATCACGCAGCGCGTCGAATCGGCGATCCGCGGAGTGACCGGCGTCGACCAGATCGACAGCACGGTGACCGAGGGCAACAGCACGACCGTCGTTCAGTTCGAGCTCGGAACGCCGACAGACCGTGCCGTCAATGACGTGCGCAACGCGGTCTCTCAGATCCGTGGCACCCTGCCCGACGGAAT
>DASSIU010000151.1:0-6004 GCA_035691585.1 Sphingomicrobium sp.
TGATGTTCGGACCGCCAACCCCGATCCTCCGCAGTTTCGACGAACGCCGCGCAAAGCGGTTCTACGTCGACTTCCTCGGCTTTGAGGTAATGTTCGAGCACCGCTTCGAGCCCGGTGCCCCGCTCTACATGGGTCTGCGCAAGGGCGATTGTTGGCTGCACCTGTCCGAGCATTACGGCGACGGCACTCCGGGCTCGGCACTGCGCATCCCGGTAGATGACGTGAAATCCTTCGCCCGCGAACTCCGCGAGAAGAATTTCGAGAATGCTCGCCCTGGCGAGCCACAGTTTCAGGAATGGGGTTCGTGGGAAATCACGATCCAGGACCCGGCAAGCAACCGCCTCACCTTCTACACGGACGCCAAGGGCTGATGCGCCGCACCGAAACCCCCGAAGGCCGCTCGGTCCGCCTCCTCCGCGTCGGCGAGCAGGTGCGGCACGTGCTGAGCGAGTTGCTGCAGCGCGGCGACGTGCATGACGACGTGCTTCAGAACCACCTTGTCAGCATCACCGAGGTGCGCATGTCCCCCGACCTCCGCCACGCGACCGTGTTCGTGAAGCCCCTGCTGGGACAGGACGAGGAAGCGGTCCTGAAGGCACTCCGACAGAACACCGCCTTCCTCCAGCGCGAGGTCGCCCATCGCGTACGCATGAAATATGCCGCGAAGCTCAAGTTCATCGCTGACGAGAGCTTTGACGAGGGCACCCACATCGACCGCCTGCTCCGAAGCGAGAAGGTCGCGCAGGACCTCGATGACCACTGATCGTCGCTCCCGCGAAAGCGGGGGTCCCGCTGCCTTTGCCATGTCGGAAGAACAGCGGGATTCCCGCTTTCGCGGGAATGACCAGTTGGGGAAACCGATGATCGGGGATCGCTGCCGCGCCCAGCCTTTTTCCGAAGAGCAGCGCGACGCGCTAAGGACGGCCTGCGCCGAGGATGGCGAAATATGGCAGATCTACGCCAACAACTTCGGGCCTGATGGCTTCGACGCCAGCATCGACCGCTACATATCCAACCGCGGCAACCGGACCTTCGTCCTGTTCGACGGCGACGAGCTTGCCGGCATGTCCTCCTATCTCGGCATCGACCCGAACCGACAGGTGCTGGAGATCGGCGGCACCTACTATCGGTCCAAATTCCGAGGCACCGGCTTCAACCGGCGGGTCAAGGACATGATGCTGCGCCGTGCTTTCGACTGTGGCATCCGCCGGGTCGAGTTCCGAGTCGACCGCCGCAACACCCGCAGCCAGGCAGCGATGAAGAAGCTCGGCGCTGTCCGCGAAGGCCTGATCCGCGCCGACCGCATCACTTGGACCGGCCACGTCCGCGACACCGTGCTGTTCGCCATTCTCAAGGAAGAGTGGCCCGTTTAGGGTACAGCCGTGGCCAAGCTTTATTTCTACTACGCCGCGATGAACGCGGGAAAATCGACTACCCTGCTGCAGGCCGATTTCAATTACCGCGAGCGCGGCATGGAGACGATGCTGTGGACCGCTCGGCTCGACGACCGCGCCGGAGCCGGCGTGATCGGCTCGCGCATCGCGCTGTCGGCACCCGCGCACAGTTATGACGAGAGCGTCGACCTGCTCGAGGCCGTGAGCGATGAGCTGAAGAAGCGCGGCCTCGACTGCATCCTGGTCGACGAGGCGCAGTTCCTGACGCAGCGGCACGTGCTGCAGCTGTGCGAGGTCGCCGATCGGCTGAGCATCCCGGTGCTCTGCTATGGGCTCCGCACCGATTTCCAGGGCAAGTTGTTCCCTGGCTCGGCGGCGCTGCTGGCACTCGCAGATTCGCTGATCGAGCTGAAAGCGGTGTGCGAATGCGGCCGCAAGGCGACCATGAACCTCCGCGTCGATGCCGAAGGCCACGCCGTTTCGGCCGGAGCGCAGACCGAGATTGGCGGCAACGACCGTTATATCGCGCTCTGTCGCAAGCATTTCTTCGAACGCCTGCGCGAGGGCGAGGCCCGGCAGTTGAGCCTTGGATTGGCTCGGCGATGAGACCGCTCCTGATTGCGTTGGCCCTTGTCGCCGCATCGCCCGCGATCGCCGAACCGCTGACGGTTCAGCCCGGCGAGACCTGGCTGTTCACCGTCGACCAGGGCGAACCCGCGCATGCCCGGAAGGTAGACCCGACCGTCAAGCCCGCGCGCGGAGAGGTCGAGGTGAGCGTCCGGTCGCTGTTCGGCACGATGATGACGATCAGCAACAACAGTCCTCAGGGTTACACCTTCCAGGCGCAGCTGCTCGGCGCAAACGGCGCGGCGACGAACGTACGCGCGTGCGGACTTCCGCCCAACAACCAGCCCGCGCTCGAAAGCTGGCCGCAGAAAGCTGCCGCGGTGCGCATCTTCGACTTCAAGCCGGCCAAGGGCGGCCGCTGCTGAACGGCTGGGTCATCCTCGACAAGCCGGTCGGGCTGGGCTCGACCCAGGCGGTCGGCGCAGTCAAACGCATTCTCCGCGAAGCCGGCGAACCGAAGACCAAGATCGGCCACGGCGGGACGCTCGACCCGCTGGCGAGCGGCGTTCTCCCGATCGCGCTCGGCGAGGCGACCAAGCTCTGCGGGCGAATGCTCGACGCGACGAAGGGCTATGATTTCACGATCCGCTTCGGCGAGGAGACGGACACGCTGGACCTCGAGGGTGAGGTCGTCGACACGAGCGATGCGCGGCCGACCCTGGAGCAGGTGGAAGCCCTCTTGCCGAGCTTCGTGGGCGAAATCGAACAGACGCCTCCGGTCTATTCCGCCCTGAAGATCGACGGGAAGCCAGCATACGCACGGGTCCGTGCCGGCGAACAAGTCGAGCTGAAGCCTCGGCGGGTTAGGATCTACGAACTCACCATCCGTCACCGCGAAAGCGGGAATGACGAGGTGACATTCTCATGCACCGTCTCCAAGGGCACCTATATCCGCAGCCTCGCCCGCGACATTGCCCGCGCGCTTGGAACCGTCGGGCACGTTTCCTATCTAAGGCGAACTCGCGCCGGGCCCTTCACCCTGGATTCCGCCATTTCGCTGGACTTTCTGGAGGAAGCCGCTAAGGCGCGCGCACTGACGAGGACGGTACTGCCGCTGACCGCGGCGCTGGACGACATCCCGGCCCTCCCCGTCACCCCCGACCAGGCCCAGCTGCTCCGACATGGACAGAAGCTTGTCGGGATCCCCGCACAGCCGGGGCTTTGCATGGCGATGCTGGAGGAAACTCCGGTCGCGTTGATCGAAGCCTCGGCCGACGGCCTCCGGGTCGTCAGGGGGTTCAACCTTTAAGAAGAACAGGAGTGAACCGATGTCGATTACCGCGGAGCGTAAGGAAGCGCTGATCAAGGAGCATGCGCAGGGCAAGAGCGACACTGGGTCGCCGGAAGTCCAGGTCGCGATCCTGACCGAGCGCATCAACAACCTGACGGCCCACTTCAAGAGCCACGCCAAGGACAACCATAGCCGGCGCGGCCTCCTGATGCTGGTCAACAAGCGTCGTTCGCTGCTGGATTACCTCCGCCGTAAGGACGAGACGCGCTACACCGATCTCATTTCGAAGCTCGGTCTTCGGAAATAGTTGGAGCGGCCCCTCTGCGGGCCGCTTCGCGTATGTTCAGTCCCGCAATTCGGCGGGGCGTCCATGGGGCCAATCGACGCCCCGAACCGCAGCAGGCCGGCTAGCCTGCAATTGCTGAACCGGTCGGCATCCGGCCGCCGGGACTGAAGGAAATACAATGTTCAATACGAAAACTGTGGAAATCGAGTGGGGCGGAAAAACCCTCAAACTCGAAACTGGCCGCGTTGCCCGCCAGGCCGACGGCGCGGTCATCGCGACCCTCGGCGAAACCGTGGTGCTGTGCGCCGTCACCGCCGCCAAGTCGGTGAAGCCCGGCCAGGACTTCTTCCCACTGACCGTCCACTACCAGGAAAAATTCTCGGCTGCCGGCCGAATCCCCGGCGGCTTCTTCAAGCGGGAGCGCGGCGCGACCGAGAAGGAGACGCTGACGTCGCGTCTCATCGACCGCCCGATCCGCCCGCTATTCCCCGAGGGCTTCTACAACGAGATTCTCGTGATCGCTCAGGTCCTCTCCTACGACGGAGAGAACGAGCCCGACATCCTCGCGATGATCGCCGCTTCGGCCGCGCTCACCCTGTCGGGCGTCCCGTTCATGGGCCCGATCGGCGCGGCGCGCGTCGCCTTCAGCAATGAGGGCGAATATATCCTCAACCCGACGCAGGCGCAGGTCGCCGAAGGCCGCCTCGACCTCGTCGTCGCCGGCACCCGCGAAGCCGTGATGATGGTCGAATCCGAGGCCAAGGAGCTCTCCGAGGAGGAAATGCTCGGCGCGGTCATGTTCGCCCACAGGTCGATGCAGCCGGTGATCGAGGCGATCATCAAGCTCGCCGAGCAAGCCGCCAAGGAACCGTGGGAGCTCGCTTCCGGCGGCGACAAGGCGTCGGTCAAGAAAAAGCTCAAGGAGCTGATCGGGACTGACATCGACGCCGCCTACAAGCTCACCAACAAGCAGGAGCGCTCTACCGCGCTCAATGCCGCGCGTGAGAAGGCAGCGGCGGCATTCGCCGACGCCGACCCGCAGGACCAGCTGGTCGCGTCGAAGCTGGTGAAGAGCATCGAAGCGGATATCGTGCGTGGAGCGATCCTCAAGGAAGGACGCCGCATCGACGGCCGCGACACCAAGACCGTGCGTCCCATCGACATCACCGTCGGTTTCCTGCCCCGTACCCACGGCTCGGCTCTGTTCACGCGTGGCGAGACGCAGGCGATCGTGTCGACTACGCTCGGCACCAAGGAAGCGGAGCAGATGATCGATGGGCTGGAGGGTCTCTCCTACCAGCGTTTCATGCTCCACTATAACTTCCCGCCCTATTCGGTCGGTGAAGTCGGACGCTTCGGCGCCCCGGGGCGCCGCGAGGTCGGCCACGGCAAGCTCGCCTGGCGCGCGCTTCACCCGATGCTGCCGAGCGTCGAGGAGTTCCCCTATACGATCCGCGTCTTGTCCGACATCACCGAGTCCAACGGCTCTTCGTCGATGGCGACGGTGTGCGGCGGAAGCCTCGCGCTGATGGACGCCGGCGTTCCCCTCAAGCGTCCGGTCGCTGGCATCGCCATGGGCCTGATCCTCGAGGGCAAGGATTTCGCGGTGATCAGCGACATCCTCGGCGACGAGGATCATCTTGGCGACATGGACTTCAAGGTCGCCGGCACGTCCGACGGCGTCACCTCGCTCCAGATGGACATCAAGGTCGCCGGGATCACCGAGGAGATCATGAAGACGGCGCTTGCGCAGGCCAAGGACGGCCGCGCGCATATCCTCGGCGAAATGGCCAAGGCCCTCGGCGAAAGCCGTGGTGAGCTCAGCGCCCATGCGCCGCGGATCGAGACGATGCAGATCCCCAAGGACAAGATCCGCGAAGTGATCGGCACCGGCGGCAAGGTCATTCGCGAGATCGTCGCGGAGACCGGGGCCAAAGTCGACATCGACGACGACGGCACGATCAAGATCGCCTCTTCGGACCTGTCGAAGATCGAGGCCGCGCGCAACTGGATCCGCGGGATCGTCGCTGAGCCGGAGCCTGGCACGATCTACACCGGCAAGGTGGCGAGCATCGTCGATTTTGGCGCGTTCGTGACCTTCATGCCGGGCAAGGACGGACTGGTGCACGTGTCCGAGATCAAGAACGAGCGGGTCGAAAACGTCCGCGACGTTCTCTCGGAAGGCCAGGAAGTGAAGGTCAAGCTGCTGGAGGTCGACCAGCGCGGCAAGGTGCGCCTGTCGATGCGCCTGGTCGACCAGGACACCGGCGAAGAACTCCCGGACACGCGTCCGCCGCGCGAGCCGCGCGAGGATCGCGGACCCCGCGGGGATCGCGGCGATCGCGGCAGGCACGGCCGTGGGGGCCGCGACGATCGCGGTCCGCGTCGTGACCGGGGAGACCGGGGCGGCCGCGACGACCGTGGACCTCGCGGCGATCGCGGACCGAGGGGCGAAGGACGCCGCGA
>DASSIU010000152.1:0-5502 GCA_035691585.1 Sphingomicrobium sp.
CACCACCTGCTCAAGCTCCTCCACCGTATAGAAGTTGAGGCGAACCGGGATTCCAAAGCGGTCCCGGAGCGGCGTCGTGAGCAACCCCTGCCGGGTCGTCGCGCCGATGAGGGTGAAGCGCGGAAGATCGATCCGCACTGAACGTGCCGATGGCCCTTCGCCGATCATCAGGTCGAGCGCGCGATCCTCCATTGCGGGATAAAGCACCTCCTCTACCGCGGGGTTCAGGCGGTGAATCTCGTCGATGAAGAGGACATCACCGTCCTCGAGATTGGTCAGCAGTGCCGCAAGGTCGCCCGACTTGGCGATCACCGGGCCCGAGGTCGCGCGGAATCCGACGCCCATCTCGCGTGCGAGAATTCCGGCGAGCGTCGTTTTGCCGAGGCCGGGCGGCCCGTGGAGCAGGACGTGATCTAGCGCCTCGCCCCGCGCTTTGGCCGCGGAAACGAACACTCGCAGATTCTCCCGCGCCGCCTGTTGGCCGATGAACTCGTCGAGGCTCTTCGGCCGAAGCGCCGCGTCGGCGTCTTCGCTGGTGCGCTCTGGCGTCGTGATTCGGGCGGGGTCAGTTGCCATGCCTGCCGTTGATTCGCAGATGGATGGGCTTACGACAAGCAGCCTGACAGAGGGGACTACGATGGAACTCGACAGACGTACTTTGCTGGCGGGCGGAACGGCGGTTCTGACTGTCGGACCGGCACTTGCACGGCCGCGCTCGGCAGGCGGCTCCTGGTACGACCGCGCTATCGTCATCGACGCGCTTGGTAGCGCGGGCGACCCTTACACCGCCGATGACGTTACACGCATGAGCGACCGGGGTTGGGCGGAAACCGTTGCCACGGGGGTCACGATGGTTCGCAGCACGGTATTTCCAGTCGGCAATACCGCCGATCCCTGGGGCGATTACAAGAAAGGGATTGGCGAGGCGAAGGCTTTCCTTGAAGCCAACCCGGATCGCGTGCTGCTGGTTCGTTCCGCGGCCGACATTCTCAAGGCCAAACGCAAGGGGAGGTTCGGGGTGCTGCTCGGCACGCAGGACAGCTGCATGATCGGTCCCGATCTGGACCGCCTGGTCCAAATGAAAAAGGACGGCGTGATGACCGTCCAGTTGACTTACAACAACGGCAATCTGGCCGGCGACGGTTCGCTCGAAGCGCGCAACGGCGGCATCACCAAACTGGGTAAGGCGACAATCGAACGGATCGAATCGGAAAAGCTCCTGCTCGACCTCAGTCACGGCGGCGCACGGACCATGGCCGAGGCGTCGGCATTCGCCAAACGGCCGCTGGTGATCAGCCATACGGGTGCACGAGCACTGACGGATCACCCGCGCAACACCAGCGATGAAACGATCAAGGCGGTAGCCGACAAGGGCGGCGTGGTTGGCGTCTACTTCATGCCCTTCCTGACGCTCGACAGTAAGCCAAGGGGCAGCGATCTTCTCGCCCATATCGAGCATGTCGCCAAAATTGCCGGGGAGGACCATGTCGGCATCGGAACCGACAATGGCGTTCTACCACAAGCGACCGACGCCGAAGCCACGAGGAAGCTCCACGAATGGGCACAGCAACGCATCGATGCGGGAATCGCCGCTCCCGGCGAAGGTCTCGACGTTTGGCCGATGGTCCGGGACTATAATAGCGTCGATCGATACCGCCGCCTAGCGGCCGACCTGCAGAAACGAGGCTGGAGCGAGGCGCGGCTGGAGAAGCTGATGGGAGGCAATTTCCTGCGTGTTTATCGCGACGCCTGGGGGGCCTGACTTACTCCGAGTGCTCGACGTTTTCGCCGAGAATCTCGACCCAGTCGTGCTTGCGCTCTTCCCAGACGGAATAATCGATCCCCTCGAAGTAAGGATCGTCGAGTGCTCCCATCGGGATGGCTATTAGCTCCGGATAGTTGCCGCCGCTGTAGTGCACGGTCGATCCGCACTCCGGGCAGAAGTGATAGGTCGTTCGCTGCCCGCTGTCCGCGGTGCGTGTCCACTGCTTCGATTCGCCCTCGAATACTGCGCACTCCGCCGGCCAGCGGACCTGGGCCGAGAATACGCTTCCGGTCCGCTTCTGGCAGGCCAGGCAATGGCAGACCGAAATCCGGACGGGATCGCCGTCCAGGGTCACTCGGAGCTGGCCGCAGCGGCACGAGGCGGTGCGTTCGGTCATTTGGCCGCCTTCTTCAACGCCAGACGGACGAGCGCATCGAGCGAAGCGTCGGCACCGAGCTCGTCCTGCGCCGCGTTGACGGCGGCGCTCGCTTCCGCCGGCTTGAACCCGAGGTTCCCAAGCGCGGAGAGCGCGTCGGTGGCAGCGCCACCGCGCGGGGCCGCCACCGCCCCGCCGATTCCGGCAACGCCGAGCTTCCCCTGCAGCTCATTGGCGATTCGCGCGGCGAGCTTGGGACCCACTCCGTTGGCGCGGCCGATCATCGCCTTGTCATCCTGCGCCACCGCGCGCGCCAGCTCGTCGGGCGAGAGTGCGGACAGAATGGCGAGCGCCAGGCGGCCGCCGACCCCCTGGATCGAGGTCAGCGCGCGGAAGGCGTCGCGCTCCGGCGTCGAGCCGAAGCCGAACAAGGTCCAGGCGTCCTCGCGGACTTGCAGCTCGGTGAGGATCATCACTTCGCCGCCGACGGGACCGAGCGCGGCGATCGCTTTTCCACTGAGGTGGACGAGATAGCCGACGCCCGAGACGTCGATCACTGCGCTGTCGGCGTTAGTTTCGGCGAGAATTCCGGAGAGGCGCGCGATCATCAGCCGTAAGGCTTAAGCCATACGCCGGGCAGTCGCCAAGTGATGCGCGTGGGTGATCGCCACCGCGAGCGCATCGGCGGCGTCCGGACCGGCGATCTTCACTCCCGGGAGCAGCCGCGAGACCATCGCGTGGACTTGCGCCTTTTCCGCGCCGCCGGTGCCGACCACGGCCTTCTTGACCAGCCGGGGGGCATATTCGCCGACCTCGATCCCGGCGCGCGCGGCGCACATCAGCACCACTCCGCGTGCCTGGCCGAGCTTCAGCGTCGATTGCGGGTTCTGGTTGACGAACACTTCCTCGACCGCCGCGGCAGCCGGCGAATGGTCGGCGAGAAGCGCTTCAAGCTGGTCGGCCAGCGCCGAGAGACGGCGTGGCAGCGGCGCATTGCTGTCGGTCTTGATCTGGCCATTCGCCAGGTGAGCGAGGCGATTGCCTTGGGCCTCGATTAGTCCCCACCCGGTGGTGCCGAGGCCGGGATCGAGACCGAGGATCTTCAGGCGAGGCGCTCCAGCTCGTCTTCGGGGACGTCGTAATTGCCCCAGACGGTCTGGACGTCGTCATCTTCCTCGAGGCCATCGATCAGCTTCATCAACTGCTCGGCGTCGCTGCCCCGTACTTCCACTTCGGTCGAGGGCCGCCAGGCGAGTTTGGCGCCTTCGCTTTCGCCGAGCATCGGCTCGAGCGCGCGGGCGACTTCGTGGAGGCTGTCGATGCTGGTCCAGATTCGGTGGCCGTCCTCGTCCGATTCAACGTCCTCGGCGCCGACCTCGATCGCCGCTTCCAGGACCTTTTCTGCATCGCCCGCGCTGGCTGGATATTCGATCAGGCCGAGGCGCGAGAAGCCGTGGCTGACGCTTCCGCCGGCACCGAGGTTGCCGCCGTTCTTGGAGAAGATCGTGCGGACGTTGGTCGCGGTCCGGTTCCGGTTGTCGGTCAGGGCCTCCACAATGATCGCCGCTCCGCCAGGTCCGAAGCCCTCGTAGCGGATTTCCTCATAATTCTCGGCATCGCCGGCAGAGGCCTTGTCGATCGATCGCTGGATATTGTCCTTGGGCATGGACTGAGCCCGGGCAGCAATGATCGCCGCGCGCAGCCTTGCGTTTGCGTCCGGGTCGGGCAGGCCCATCTTGGCGGCGACGGTGATCTCGCGGCTCAATTTGGAGAAGAGGGCCGAGCGCTTCTTATCCTGCGCCCCCTTCCGGTACATGATGTTCTTGAATTTGGAATGGCCCGCCATAGCCCACCTTATTCCAGGCCGAGCGCGGCGCGATAGGTCTCCAGCACCGCGTCCTGCTCCTGACGGGTGTGGGTCTCCATTTTCCTCAGGCGCACGATCATCCGCATGATCTTGGGATCATAGCCGTTGGCCTTGGCCTCGGCATAGACGTCGCGGACATCGTCGGCGATGCCCTTCTTCTCCTCCTCGAGCCGCTCGATTCGCTCAACGAACAGTCGCAACTGGTCGGCCGCGACGGTGCCTTCCGCCATGTTTCATCAACTCCGTTCTTTGATGTGTGAGCAGGGGCTCTAGCGGGTTGAATGGTCTTATCAAGCGGCTAAGGCGGGCGCGCAGCCAAGGAATTTCCGTGATCGAAAAGCTCGCCCCCCGTTCGCGCAAGGTGAAGATCCTGGCGACGCTCGGCCCGGCATCCAGCGACTTGAAGATGATCCGCCGGCTGATGCTCGCCGGCGCCGATGCCTTCCGAATCAACATGAGTCATGGAGATCAGAAGCAGAAGGCCAAGCTGGTCGAGGCAATCCGGACGCTCGAGAAGGAATTCGGGCGGCCGACGACGATCCTGTTCGATCTCCAGGGACCCAAGCTCCGGGTTGGACATTTCGAAGGCGGCGGAACGGTGCTGGAGAAGGGCACGCGCTTCATCTTCGACCATGACAGCAAGGCGGGTGACAATGAGCGCGTTCAGCTACCTCACGTCGAGCTGTTCCAATCGGTGCGGCCCGGTACCAGCATCCTGATCGACGACGGCAAGGTCCGCCTGAACGTGCTCGAGGCCGACGACGGGCAGATCGTCAGCGAAGTGAAGGTCGGCGGGAGGGTGTCGGACAACAAGGGCGTCAACGTGCCCGACGTGGTCGTGCCCATCCCGGCGCTGACCGACAAGGATCGCGACGACCTTCAATTCGCGCTCGAGCAGCGGGCCGACTGGATCGCGCTGTCGTTCGTCCAACGGCCCGAAGATGTGGCCGAAGCGCGCACCCTGATCGGGGACCGCGCGGCGCTGCTTGCCAAGATCGAGAAGCCGGCGGCGATCGACCAGCTCAACGACATCATCGCGTTGGCCGACGCGGTGATGGTCGCGCGCGGCGACCTCGGCGTCGAGCTCCCGCCCGAGCAGGTGCCGCCTCTCCAGAACAAGATCGTCGCGACGGCGCGGCAATACGGCAAGCCGGTCGTGGTCGCGACTCAGATGCTCGAATCGATGATCACCTCGCCGACCCCGACGCGCGCCGAAGTCAGCGACGTCGCGACTGCGATTTACGACGGGGCCGATGCGGTGATGCTGTCAGCGGAAAGCGCCAGCGGCCAATATCCGTGCGAGGCGGTGCAGATGATGGACCGCATCGCCAACAGCGTGGAGCGCGACCCGAGCTACCAGGCTCGGATCCATTTCACCCAGACCCGGCTGGAGGCGACCACCGCCGATGCGCTCGCCGGCTCCGCGCGGCAGATCGCCAGCACCATCTCCGCGACTGCCATGCTTTGCTACACGAGCTCCGGCTCGACCGCGCG
>DASSIU010000153.1:0-2641 GCA_035691585.1 Sphingomicrobium sp.
CGCTTCCAAGTGTTGGTGCGACCGTCTCCGCGTGTTTCGGATCGATCCGCCACAATGACGTCAAGAGCCTCAGCGCGGCGGCCGCGTCAGCCGATCCCCCTCCAATTCCGGAGCCTACCGGCAGCTTTTTGTCGAGATTCATCGCCGCGCCTTTGCCGACTCCTGCTATGCCGGCGAGGGACCGCGCCGCCTTCACGACTAGGTTATCGCCGCCGTCACCAAGCTCATGACGGAACGGTCCAGCCACCGTGAGCGAAATCTCGTCCGCCTGTTCCGCGCTTAGCGAGTCGCCGTCAGTGCAGAACGCAAACACCGTCTCGATCGCATGCCGCCCGTCCGGCAGCTTATCTCGTACATGCAGCGCCAGATTGAGCTTGGCGGGAGCGATCTCCCGCGCCATTGCGGTCAAGGCGCGGCGTTGGCGGGCGTGAGCCCACCGACGATCTTCGCCTTGATCCGCCCCGCCATTTCATCCTCTGCGGTGATCAGGGCCGCTCGCCAGGCGTAGCGCGCTTCGTAGCGCCGGCCGGACTTGTAGAGCGCATCGCCGAGATGCTCCTGGATCTCGGCCTGTTCACCGTCCTTCTCCGCCGCCCGCTGGAGCGTCGAAATCGCCTCATCGACCTTGCCGCGCTTGAACTGTGCCCAGCCGAGAGAATCGGTGATCGAAGCGTCGTCCGGGGCAAGCTCGCTCGCCTTGCGGATCATCGCCTCGGCTGAATCCATGTTTTCGCCCTTCTCGAGCTCCGCATAGCCCAGGAAGTTCAAGAGCAGCGGCTGGTCAGGCGCGAGGGCGAGGCCCTGCTCCAGCGCCGCTTTCGCCTCCGGCCAGCGGTTCGCGTCCTGGAGCGCATTCGCGCGCAGCAGCAACAGAGTCCACAGCTCGTCCTTGAGGTTCTGCGCCTGCGCGAGAGCGATCGCGCGTCCATAGGCATCGGCGGCCTGCGCCGGTCGCTTCATGGATTGGAGCACGTCTCCGAGCCGCGAATAATCGGTCGATTCAGCTCCGGGGGCAGCAGCTGCGGTTGCCGCGACCTGATAAGCCTCGTTGAACCGTTTGGCCTCGGTCAGGATGCGGACGTTTACGTCCCGTACCTGCCCGATCAGCGCGTCGTTCGGCGACACGGTTCGAAGCAGCGCCAGCGCCTCGTTCACGCGATCCTGCCCGGCGAGCAGCAGCGCGAGAAGCGCGGTGGTGCTGCTGTTCTGTGGATCGACATAGCGCGCGACCTGGACGAGGCCGATTGGCGGCGCCGAGCGCTGCATGCGCGCCAAATCGGTCCCAAAGGCTGTGAGCACTTCCGCGAAGGCCTTGGGCAAGCTGTCGATGGCCTGGCCGCTCGACTTGCCCGCCATAATTCGCTGCCGGGCAGCAGCTTCGCCGGGGCCCATTCCATCCACGATCATCAGGGCGCGGTTTCGGTCTCCGGCCGCGAGGAACCCGTCGGCGAATGCGAGGCGCAGGCGGCGCTCGCGTCCGCCCGCGGCGCCGACGGCACGGCGCGCATAGGGCTCCGCGTCAGCCGCCCGGTGGAACTTCAGCAGGACGAAGGCGCGCTCCTCGGCCGCAATTGGGCCAAGCAGGCTTCCGTCCTGAACCTGGTCGAGGGCAGCCAGGGCCTCATCCGCCCTGCCCCGGTCCGCCGCGGCCCAGGCGGTGACCAGCGGCGCAAGGAAGCTCAAGTCACCGCTGCTTGCGGACTTGCTCAGCCAGCCCTTGGCGAGGTCAGGATGGTTGCGCTTAATCTCTTCGCCGGCGAGCAGCAGGCGGGCCTCTGTCGGAAGATCGGTCGACGGGAGCGCGTGAGCGAGGCTAAGCGCCAGGTCCATCTGCCCGGCGCCGATTGCTTCGCCCAAGGCCTTGTTGGCGATGTCCGCCTGGCCCGGCTCGCTCTCAGCCAGCGACGCCAGCAATTGGGCCGCGCGCGCATGATCGCCGCTGATGGCCGCGGCACGGGCCTGGACGTAAGCGCGCGCCGGATCGTCCAGCGTAATTCGGGCAATTGCCGGCGACGAGCCCAGCACCAGTGCCGCGGTGGCGGCTCCTGCGAGCCACTTACATGTTCGGGTAATTGGGGCCTCCGCCGCCTTCTGGAGTGACCCAGTTGATGTTCTGGGTCGGGTCCTTGATATCGCACGTCTTGCAGTGGACGCAGTTCTGGGCGTTGATCTGGAGCCTCGGTTCGCCACTTTCACCTTCCACGAATTCGTAGACCCCCGCCGGACAATAACGCTGCTCAGGGCCGGCATATACCGGCAGGTTGATGGCCGTGGGTATGTCCGCGTCCTTGAGCGTCAGATGAACCGGCTGGTCCTCCTCGTGATTGGTATTGGAGATGAACACCGAAGAAAGACGATCGAAGGTCAGGACTCCGTCGGGTTTGGGGTAGTCGATCGGGGCGGCGGCTTCCTTGCGCTTCAGGCGCGTGTGATCGGGCTTGTGCTTCAGCGTCCAGGGAAGCCCAATCCGAAGATAATTCAGCCACATGTCGAGACCGGCATAGAGCGTTCCGACAAGCCCGCCCCAATGGGCAACAGCCGGCTGGGCATTGCGGACCATCTTCAAATCTCGTTCGATCCGGCTCTTCCGCACGGCTGCGGGATAGCTTTCGAGCAGGTCGCCGGAGCGATCCCGTGAGAT
>DASSIU010000154.1:0-5654 GCA_035691585.1 Sphingomicrobium sp.
CCCGCCTGGTCAGGATCGCTCGCGACGATCTCGGCCGACGGCACCACCCACAAACTCACCCCTTCGAGCCGCCGCGTGTAGGTGTCGCGGGCGTGGGCGAGCGCGAGCTCCGCGTCAGGAGCATGAACGCTGCCAACGTGCCGATGGCTAAGGCCGCCCTTAGAGCGGACGAAAACTTCCCAGAGCGGCCAGTCATGTCCGCTCACGCGGCCTTCCTCGCACGGCGCTTCATTTCGTGCGCGGCAGCGGCTTCGCGGACCCAAGCGCCGTTGTCCCACGCGTCGCGCCGGGCCTTCATCCGCTCCTTTGCAACCGGGCCTTCGCCGCGCACGACCGCGTAGAATTCCTCCCAGTCGATCTCGCCGAAATCGTAGCCGCCCTTCTCCTCGTTCCACTTGAGGTCGGCGTCCGGCACCTTGAGCCCGAGGAAGTCCGCTTGCGGAACCGTGATGTCGACGAACTTCTGCCGAAGCTCGTCGTTGGTCTCGCGCTTGATCCGCCAGCGCATCGACTGCGCGGTGTTCGGGCTGTCGGCGTCGGGAGGCCCGAACATCATCAGGCTCGGCCACCACCAGCGGTTGAGCGCGTCCTGCGCCATGCGCTTCTGCTCTGCCGTGCCGTTCGCCAGCGCGATCATGATCTCATAGCCCTGGCGCTGGTGGAAACTTTCCTCCTTGCACACGCGGACCATCGCGCGGGCGTAAGGGCCGTACGAGGTGCGCTGCAACGGCACCTGGTTCATGATCGCGGCGCCGTCGACCAGCCATCCGATCGCGCCGATGTCGGCCCAGGTCAGCGTCGGATAATTGAAGATGGTCGAGTATTTCGCCTTCCCGGAGTGGAGCGCCTCGATCATCTGCTCGCGGCTCGTGCCCAGCGTCTCGGCGGCGCAATAGAGGTAGAGACCATGCCCAGCCTCGTCCTGCACCTTGGCCAGCAGGATCGCCTTGCGCCGGAGCGACGGAGCGCGCGTGATCCAGTTGCCTTCGGGGAGCATGCCGACGATCTCACTATGCGCATGCTGGCTGATCTGCCGCGTGAGGGTCCGGCGATACGCCTCGGGCATCCAGTCCTTGGGCTCGATGAAATCGTCCGCCGCGACGCGTGCCTCGAACGCCTCGAGCAGCTTCGGGTCCTCGAGATTCTCGATCTTCGCCGTCTTCTGAAGCTCGGTCGTGTACATGGGAGAGGATGTAGTCCGGGACGCCCCAAGGTTCAAATATCGACGACCGAGCCTCCGAGCGTCCGCGAATAGCCGGTGAATTCGGCAATCGCGCGACCGTCGACGGTGCGGACCGCCACGCGGGTCACTCCGGCACGGCCCTCGCGCGCGACTTCGGTAGCCTCAGCGATCAGCGTCTCGCCCTCGGAGACCTTGTCGAGGAACACGATCGACGCCTGCGCCGCGACGCTGGCGTGGTTGGCACCGTTGCAGACGTAGGCGAATGCGGTGTCGGCGAGCGCGAAGATCATTCCGCCATGAGCGATCCCGTGGCTGTTCAGCATGTCGGCGCGGACCACCATCGACAGGCGCGCATAATCCGCCCGCGCTTGCTCGATCCTGATGCCCCAGGCGGGGCCGGTGCCCTCGCCGGCAAGCATTTCATGCGCCACGCGCGATGCGAGTTCGTTTGCGTCCATCTCACCTCGTCACCCTGAACTTGTTTCAGGGTCCATTTTCGTGAAGTGCAGTGCTGCCACCAGAATGGATGCTGAAACAAGTTCAGCATGACGCAGGATTAAGCGCATGTCCCACGAAACCATCGCGTTCGAAGCCGGGGCAATCGCCCGGATCACGCTCAACCGGCCCGATCGTCTCAACAGCTTCACCGCGCAAATGCACAAGGAGCTGCGCGATGCGCTCGCGAACCTCGGCGACGCTCGCGTCGTCATCCTCACGGGGGCCGGCCGCGGGTTCTGCGCCGGGCAGGATCTCAACGATCGCGCGGTCGCCCCTGGCGAGGCCGTCGACCTGGGCGAGACTGTGCAGACCTGCTGGAACCCGCTGATCCGCACCCTCACCAGCTTGCCACAGCCCGTCATCGCGCGGGTCAACGGGGTGGCCGCGGGCGCCGGCGCGAACATCGCGCTCGCCTGTGACATCGTCGTCGCGGCGAAATCGGCCAAGTTCATCCAGAGCTTCTCAGGCATCGGGCTGATTCCGGACAGCGGAGGTACCTGGGCCCTCCCCCGCCTCGTCGGCCAGGCGCGCGCGCTCGGCCTCGCTCTGACGGGCGAGCCCCTTGCGGCCGAGAAAGCCGCGGAGTGGGGCATGATCTGGAAGGCCGTCGACGACGACTCGCTCGATGCGGAGGTCGACGCCATCGCCGGCAAGCTTGCCTCCCTGCCGCCGCTCGGGCTCGCCGCGATCAAGGAGATGATCCGGTCGAGCTGGCAGTACAGCCTCGACGAGGAGCTCGAGCGCCAGGCCGGAGCGATGCGGCGACTCGGCTTTACCGAGGATTATCGCGAGGGAGTCGCCGCCTTCCTCGAAAAGCGCGCACCCAGCTTCAAGGGCCGGTGATCCGACCGGAAGCGCCTGACAGGAGCAATTCGATGCCGGATGCAACAGGAAGCGGGGATTGGCGAAAGGAGCGGACGAAGGGGATGGTCGCGATCGCTGCATCCGTGGCGATCAGCATCGTGGTCTGGCGCGCGCTCTACCGAGGGCTTCCACCGTTGATCGGAATGGACAGCGTCGACGCCCGGCTTCTGGTCGCCGTCAAGTGCGTCGCCGCGGCGACCTTGTTCAGCTTGGTCGCCGGAGTTGAATCGGTAGCGCACGAGCGGCTGCAAAGCGCGGCGTTCGACCCCCTCGCCGGACATCAGACGAAGCGCCTTCGGGTCAATCTCCGCTACCTTCAGAACACGCTGGAGCAACTCGTCGTCTTTGCCGCCGGCCTGTTCGGCCTGGCGGCTTACCTGACGACGGACTCCGCGATGCGCGCATTGCCGGCGACGACCATCGTCTGGGTCGTCAACCGCTACGCTTTCTGGATCGGCTATCATCGAAGTGCGGCGATGCGCGGACTGGGCGCTCCGAGCATGGCGATCAGCCTCATCGTGCTGCTTTACGTCGTGGCGAGGATCGGCGGCGAGCTCGCGGGAACCGCCGGAGGCGCGGTCGCCGTCGGCCTCTTCCTGGCCATCGAGGCGGTCCTGTTTTGGAAGACCCGGTCGGCGGCGGACTGAAACCCGCGCCACTTTCCTTCGTTGCGTCTTCAAAACAACCAACAAGGGAGAGAGTCGTGGGTCTGATTATCCTGATTATCCTGATCCTGTTGCTGATCGGCGCGGTGCCGCACTGGGGCTACAGCCGCGGCTGGGGATACGGTCCGTCCGGAATCCTCGGAATCATCGTCATCGTCATCATCATCCTGCTTCTGATGGGCCGCCTCTAGGCGCCGCAGCGCTGCGCGAAATTCCAGGCGGCCGAGGCAAGCATCGGGACACGCTTGGCCATCTCGGCCGCCTGGGCATGGCTGGCTGTCCCGTCGAGGACGCGCTTCTTGATGCCCTGGACGATGCCCGCGAGCCGGAACAGGTTGTAAGCGAAGTACCAGTCGAGCTTGTTGACGACCGGGACTCCGGATCGCTCCGAGTATCGCTTCACGACCTCGTCGAGCGTGGGAATGCCGAGCGTGGGGAGATCGAGCCCCGCCAAGCCGGCGCCGCCATCGGCGGGCATCACCCACTGCATCGCCAGATAGGAAAAATCGGCCAGTGGATCGCCGAGCGTCGCCAGCTCCCAATCGAGTACCGCCGTCAGCGTGCCGTCGCCATCGAACACGACGTTGTCGATCCGATAGTCGCCGTGGACGATCGCGGTGCGAGACTGCTCCGGCAGCGTCTCGGGCAGGAAGGCAATCAGCCGCTCCATCTCGGGAATATAGTCGGTCTCGGAATCGCGATACTGGCGCGTCCAGCGCATCACCTGGCGCTCGAAGTAATTCCCCGGCTTGCCGAAATCCCCAAGGTCGGCGGCAACCGGATCGATGGTGTGGAGGTCGGCGAGCGTGTCGACCAGCTGCTCGTACATCCGGTGGCGAGTCGCGGGATCGAAATCCGGCAGCGCCCCGTCGGAGTACGGCCGGCCCTTGGCCAGCTCCATCACGTAGAAGATGGCGCCGATGATGTCGGGGTCGCCGCACAAGGCCAGCGGTTCCGGAACGGGAAACTGGAGCGGGTACAAGGCCGACAGGAGCCGATATTCGCGGTCGACCGCGTGCGCCGACGGAAGCAACTGGCCGAACGGTTTCCGGCGCAGCACATATTCCCCGGACGCGGCGGTGATCTTGTAGGTCGGGTTGGACTGGCCCGATGGGAACTTGGTCAGGGTGTAGGGGCCGCTGAAGCCCTCGACGTTCGCTTCCAGCCACGCACCCAGCGAAGCTTCGTCGATCAGGCTGTCGATCACCGGTGCTTCTTGTACTCGAGCCGGGCGATGGCGCGGCGATGCACCTCGTCGGGCCCGTCGGCGAGCCGCAGCGTCCGGATCGACGCATAAGCCCGAGCAAGCCCTGCATCCTCTGACACGCCTGCCGCCCCGAACGCCTGGATGGCGTCGTCAATGATTTTCAGCGCCATGATCGGGGCGGCGACCTTGATCATCGCGATCTCGCCCTGCGCGGCCTTGTTGCCGGCGCGGTCCATCATGTCCGCCGCCTTGAGGCACAGCAGCCGGGTCATCTCGATGTCGATCCGGGCATTGGCGACGCGTTCTTCCCACACCCCCTGCTCGGCAATGGTCTTGCCGAAGGCCGTCCGGGTCATCAGCCGCTTGACCATCGCGTCGAGCGCCTCCTCGGCCGCGCCGATGGTCCGCATGCAGTGGTGGATCCGCCCGGGCCCGAGCCGGCCCTGGGCGATCTCGAACCCCCTGCCCTCGCCCAGGAGCAGGTTCGACGGCGGCACTCGGACGTCCTCGAGCTCGATCTCCATGTGCCCGTGCGGCGCGTCGTCATAGCCGAACACCGGCAGGTGCCGCTTGATCGTGACGCCCGGCGCATCGAGCGGCACGAGGATCATCGACTGCTGCTTGTGCGTGTCGGCGGACGGGTCCGTCTTGCCCATCAGGATGGCGACCTTGCAGCGCGGATCGCCCGCCCCGCTCGACCACCATTTGCGGCCGTTGATCACATATTCATTGCCGCGCATTTCGATCCGGCACCTGATGTTGGTGGCGTCGGAACTGGCCACGTCGGGCTCGGTCATCAGGAAGGCCGAGCGGATCTGCCCGTCCATCAGCGGCCGCAGCCACTCGTCCTTCTGCTCGCGGGTGCCGTAGCGATTGAGCACCTCCATGTTGCCGGTGTCGGGCGCGGAGCAGTTGAACACTTCCGACGACCACATGATGCGGCCCATTTCCTCCGCGCAGAACGCATATTGGAGATTGGTGAGGCCCGGCCCGTCGAAGTCGAAGCTGTCGTCGACCGGCGCCGCGCCATGCGACGGCGGCATGAAGAGGTTCCACAGCCCCTCGTCGCGCGCCTTTTCCTTCAGCTCCTCGATAACCGGAATCACCTTCCAGCGATCGCCCTCGCGCTGCTGCGCGTCATAATCGCCGGTGTGCGGGCGGACATGCTCCTCGATGAAGGCGCGGACCCGGTCGCGCCAGTCGGTCTCCTGTCCGCCAAGACTGAAATCCATGGCCC
>DASSIU010000155.1:0-5104 GCA_035691585.1 Sphingomicrobium sp.
TCCTTCCGCCGCTACTTCCGCGTCGTGCACGGCGGCCGAAGCGCCGTACTGATGGATGCGCCGCCGCCGCACGAGGATCCGCAGCCCTTTGTTGCCGTCGCCGAATGGCTGATCGGTCGGGGCCTCAACGCGCCCGAAATCCTGGCGAAGGATCTCGACAAGGGCCTCCTGCTGCTGGGCGACTTCGGCAGCGTCCGACTCCGGGAGACTCTGGACCAAGACCCGGCACGGGAGCGGGAGCTATACGCGCTCGCAACGGATGTACTGGTCCATTTGCATGAGCACGCGCCAATGCAGGGGCTGAGGCCGCACGGCCTCGAGCAATGGCTCGATGAGCTGAGCCTGTTCACCGATTGGTACTGCCCGGCGGTTGGCGCTCAAGTCGACGTCGGGAACTACCGGCAGGCGTGGCGGGAAGTGCTCGAACCGGTCGCCAGTGACGGACTTGGCCCTGTCACGGTGCTTCGCGATTATCATGCCGAGAACATCATGCTGGTCGAGGGCAGGGAGGGAGTTGCGCACTTCGGCCTTCTCGACTTTCAGGACGCGCTGGCAGGTCATCCCGCGTACGACCTCGCTTCGGTGCTCGAGGACGCGCGGCGGGATGTTTCACCCGAGGTGGAGCGAGCGATGATCGACCGCTACACCCAGGCTACCGGCCACGGGGAGGCATTCGAGGCGGCTTATTGGGCGCTCGCCGCGCAACGGAACACGCGCATCCTCGGGGTCTTCACGCGCCTTTGGAAACGGGATGGCAAGCCGGGTTATCGGCGCTTCCAGCCGCGCATGTGGGGCCTGCTCGAGCGTGACCTGGCACAGCCCAACCTCAAACCTGTCCGTGACTGGTTTGACGCGAATATCCCTCCCGGGCATCGGCGTGAGCCGTGGAAGGACGCCGCATGAGCTCGGCCAAGCGCGCCCTTCGCCTGCGGGCCGAAATTCCGGCCGAAGTGCCGCACACCGCGATGATCATGGCCGCGGGCCTCGGCAAACGCATGCGTCCGCTGACCGCCACCAAGCCCAAGCCTTTGATCGAGGTAAACGGCAAGGCTCTCCTCGACCACGTCCTCGACAAGCTGCGCGCCTCCGGCGTCAAGAAGATCGTGGTCAATGTTCACTACCTTGCGGACGCGCTTGAGGCCCATCTCGCGACCCGAGCGGAGGGTCTTGAGGTCGTCATCTCCGACGAGCGCAAGCTGCTCCTCGAGACCGGCGGCGGGCTCGTGAGGGCGGAGCCGCTGATCGACTGCGATCCCTTCCTCGCGCTCAACAGTGACAATCTGTGGATCGACGGCCCCGCCGACACGATCAAGCTGCTCGCCTCGCAATGGGACGATGCAAGGATGGACGCGCTGCTGCTCCTGGTGCCGCAGGCGCGGGCTCTCGGACACAAGGGCATGGGCGACTTTCACATGGATCGCTCCGGACGGATCCGCCGCCGCGAACGCAGCCACGTCGCGCCGTTCGTGTTCACCGGGATTCAGATGGTTTCCAAGCGCCTGCTTCGCGATGCCCCCGACGGACCCTTTTCGACCAACCTGCTGTGGGACCGCGCAATCGAGGAAGGCCGCGCGTTCGGAGCGGTGCATCAGGGACTGTGGTTCGACGTCGGCACGCCGCAATCGATTCGGTTCACGGAAGCGGCACTCGAGAATGTCTGACCCGCAACGGGTCGCCGTTTATACCATTCCATCGCATCGCTCGTTCGCCGACGCGCTGGCTTCGGGGCTTATCGCGCGCTTCGGCAAAGAGCCGCTCGGCCTCGCGCAAGGGAGAATATTGCTTCCGAACAATCGCGCGGTCCGCGCGGTCACCGATGCGTTCGTGCGGGTCAGCGGTAGCGGCCTGCTGCTTCCCCGCCTTATCCCGATCGGGGACCCCGAGCTCGATGAGCGCATCGGTGGGGCGCTCGATCGAATCGAAGACGTGGTCGATCCACCCGCTGTCGATGCCACTGAGCGGTTGCTCAAGCTCACGTCGATCGTGCGGGGCGAAGGCACGGCGGAGAGCCTGCGGCTGGCTTCCGACCTGGCGCGAACGCTCGATGCGCTGCTCATCGAGCAGGTTGACCCCGCCCGGTTACGGAGTGCCGTATCGGAAACTGCCGAGTTGGCGCGACATTGGGAGCAGTCTCTTGCCCGACTGCAATTGATCTACGAGGAATGGCCGCGGATTCTGGCGGACCGCGGTGCAGTCGATCTGGCCCAGCGTCGAAATCTCATTCTTCATCGACTTGCGGAGCGTTGGAAGGCCGATCCGCCGTCGGGGTTCACGGTCGCCGCCGGCATCACGACCGCCGCTCCCGCCGTGGCCGTGCTGCTCCGGAGCGTATCGCAAATGCCAGAGGGGATGGTCGTCCTCCCCGGACTTTGGCTGCAACGCACCTTCCCCGACGAGGAGTGGGACGCGCTTGGTCGCGACGAGGACGGTCGGGGGGAGGCGACCCACCCCCAATATCATCTAAAGATTCTGCTCAATCGGCTCGGCGTCGCGCGGAGCGAAGTCCAGCAGTGGTGGCGCTCAGGCCATGGCGCCTCGTTGCCGTCGCGCGGACGGGCGGTGGCCAATGCCATGTCGGCGCCGGAATTCTCTGATAAATGGGAGACGCTTCGGCCAAGCGACCGGCGCCTGGGCGGGATCCGCCTCGCCGAGCTGCCCGATCCTGCCGCCGAGGCACAGGCCATCGCGCTTGCGATGCGCGATGCGCTCGAGACACCGGCAAAAACCGCGGCGCTGGTGACTCCGGATCGACAGCTCGCAAGTCGAGTGTCGGCGCTCCTCGCTCGCTGGGACGTGGAGGCGGACGATAGCGCCGGCCGCCCACTATCGGCGATGCCTGCCGGCACTTTGTTGCTGGCGATCGCAGAGGCCGCCGCGGAGGACCTGGCGCCTGTGCCTCTGCTAGCCTTGCTGAAGCATCCGCTGGTCGGAGGCGAGGGCGATGAGCGTCTGGCCTGGCTTGAAGCGGCGCGCGTGCTCGATCTCAAGCTTCGCGGACCCCGCCCACCCGCGGGCATTGCTGGGCTCGATGCGCATTTCGGTGTGCTGCCACAATGGAAGCGGCTTCGCCCCAGCGTGGAGGTGATTGATGGGTGGCTGCGCGAGCCTGTTTCACTCGCGCGGCTCGCTTCGATACTCTCGAACGCGGCCGACGCCATTGCCGGCAGCTCGGCTTGGCGAGGCGCCGACGGCCGGATGGCTGCGGAGCTTCTTGCGGACTTGCAGTCATCCGAAGCCGCGCGTGACCTCGCCGTCCGTGCTGACGACGCCGTGCCGCTTCTCAGGCAGCTCCTTGATTCGCGCGCGGTGCGTCCGCCCTATGGCGGACATCCGAGGATATTCATTTGGGGGTTGCTCGAAGCACGACTGCAGCGCGCGGATCTGCTCATTCTTGGCGGTCTCAACGAAGGCGTGTGGCCCGCCCTGCCTGCGCCCGATCCCTGGCTTCCGCCCAAGGTTCGCGCGAGTCTGAAAATGCCGACGCTCGATTTCCGAATCGGGCTGGCGGCGCACGATTTCGCAAGCGCTCTTGGAGCGCCGGAAGTGCTGATCACCCGCGCCCGCCGCGACTCCAAATCGCCGACAGTGGAGTCCCGCTTTCTGCTTCGGCTCCAGGCGATAAGCGGCGGACTTCCTCGGGACCGGAACCTCGAACGGCTGACACGCGCGCTCGATGATCCCGGCACGCCGCAACCGGCAGATCGACCGGCGCCATCGCCGCCCGCAGAACAGCGGCCTGACAAAATCTCGGTAACGGCAGTCGATCGGCTGAAGGCCGATCCGTTCGCATTCTACGCACGTGCCATTTTGAAGCTTCAGAAGAGGGATCCCGTCGATGATGACCATACGGCGCGGTGGAAGGGCATTGCCGTGCACCAGGTGCTGCAGGAGTGGCAGCAGCACGACGACTGCAATCCCGACAAGCTACGCCAGCGCGCCGAGCGCCTGCTCAAGGACGAGGCTATCCACCCAATGCTGCGCGCTCTGTGGGCTCCGCGTCTGCTGGAGGCGATCGATTGGATCGCGGCAATGGAGCGCGACAATCAGGCAGAGGGAAGGCGTCCGCTCGCCGCCGAGGTGACGGGACAGACTGCACTCGCGGGGGTGACGGTGGAAGGCCGCGTGGATCGCATTGACCGGATGGCCGACGGCAGCCTCGGGATTATCGATTATAAGACCGGCGCGCCACCGACGCAGAAGGCGGTCGATGCGGGCTTTGCGCTGCAGCTTGGCTTGTTGGGCCTGATCGGACGTGCGGGCGGGTTCGAGGGCGTCAGCGGCGACCCCGAAGCGTTCGAATATTGGTCACTCGCTCGGTATCGCGGCAAGTTCGGACGGTTGATGTGCCCGGACAAGGACATGCAGCCGGGCGAGTTCCTCGATCACGCTTATGCGAACTTTGCCGATGCCGTCCGGAAGTGGCTGACGGGAAACGAGCCCTTCACGGCCAAGCTCAACCCAGCCTTTGCGCCCTACGGAGACTATGACCAGCTGATGCGGCTTGAAGAATGGTACGGCCGCAAATGATTTTAGCGGTGGGGCTTTTTCTTGATCTTGGAGGCGTAAAGGAGCGCGGCGACAATCGCCGCCGAGCCGATCCCGACTGCTACGCCGGCTTTCACCAGCTTGCTGCGGCGCTGCTCGTTCGCGCGGTCATTCTCGTCGTTGCGGTCGCTCATCGCGCTTCCTCTATGGTCTTCGGCACGTGTTGGAAAGCCGCATGACGAGGCGCTTCAAGGTCTTTCCCGAACTGAAGGATGCTCAGGCGCGGGCGTCCGATCCGGCAGCGCATGCCGCACTCTCTGCATCGGCCGGAACCGGAAAGACGCAGGTGCTCACCGCGCGCGTGCTTCGCCTGCTGCTCCAGGGAGCGCGACCGGAATCTATTCTCTGCCTTACCTTCACCAAGGCGGCGGCGGCCGAAATGGCCAACCGCATCGCCGCTCGGCTCGCCGCTTGGGTCCGGTTGAAGGACAGCGATCTTGGGAGCGATCTCCTTCATCTCGGCGAGTCCAACGACCCGAAAATGCGCGAGCGGGCTAGGCAGCTTTTTGCCAGGGTCCTCGATTGCCCGGGCGGATTGAAGATCCAGACGATCCATAGC
>DASSIU010000156.1:0-4369 GCA_035691585.1 Sphingomicrobium sp.
AGGGCGGCAATTTCTGCTCCGGCGGCGACGTTCACGAGATCATCGGCCCGCTGACGAAAATGAACGCTCAGGGCCTGGTGCGATTCACCCGAATGACCGGCGACCTCGTCCGGGCGATGCGCGCCTGTCCGCAGCCGATCATCGCCGCGGTCGAGGGAGTTTGTGCGGGAGCCGGTGCGATCCTGGCGATGGCCAGCGACATCCGCTTCGGACAGCCGGGTTGCCGGACCGCGTTCCTGTTCAGCCGCGTGGGCCTCAGCGGCGCGGACATGGGCGCCTGTGCAATCCTGCCGCGGATCATCGGCCGCGGGCGCGCCGCCGAATTGCTCTTCACCGGGCGGGACATGACCAGTGAAGAGGGCCTCGCCTGGGGCTTTTACAATCGCGTGGTCGAAGATGTGGCGGCCGAAGCCTATGCGCTGGCTGACGAGCTCGCGAGGGGGCCGTCGATTGCGCACTGCATCACCAAACGCCAGCTCGACGCGGAATCGAACATGTCCATCAACGAAGCGCTCGAAGCGGAAGCGCGAGTGCAGGCGCGGTGCATGGAAACCAACGACTTCAAGCGCGCCTACGAGGCCTTTTCGAACAAGCAGAAGCCGGTGTTTCAGGGCAATTGATGCCAGGGCCAGTGACCGACAATAGCTTCCTAGCGTGGCCGTTCTTCGAAGAACGCCATCGCGCGCTCGCGGCAAGACTGGAGAGATGGTGCCAGGAGTGGCTCCAAGACGAGCACCCGGCTGATCCGGACGCGACTTGCCGTACGCTCGTCGCCGAATACGGCCGCGCCGGGTTCCTCAAGCTCTGCGTATCGGACGGCAAGACCAAGCCCGATGTGCGCAGCCTCGCGCTGTGCCGGGAGATCCTCGCGCGGCATCATGGCCTCGCGGATTTCGCCTTCGCAATGCAGGGTCTTGGCTCGGGCGCGATCTCCTTGTTCGGGACGGTCGAGCAAAAGCGCCGATGGCTTCCCAAGGTCGCGAGCGGCGAGGCGATCGCCGCCTTCGCGATGACGGAGCCCGAATGCGGGTCGGACGCGGCGAACATGTCGACGTCGGCGATGCGCGACGGCAACGAATGGGTGCTGGTCGGCGAAAAGACGTACATCTCCAATGGCGGGATCGCGGATTTCTACGTGACGTTCGCCCGGACCGGCGAGGGCGAAGGCGCACGCGGACTGTCGGCGTTCATCGTCCCGGCCGAGGCAGTCACCGTTGCCGAGCGGATCGAGGTGATCGCCCCCCACCCGCTCGCGCGGATCAGGTACGACAATGCCCGGATCCCGGCCGACGCCATCATCGGCGAACCGGGCGAGGGTTTCCGTATCGGCATGGAAACGCTGAACCTGTTCCGGGTGACGGTCGGGGCAGCGGCACTCGGCTTTGCGCGGCGAGCCGTCGAAGAAGCCCTTGCATGGGTTCGAAACCGCCGGCTCGGCGGTGGCTTGCTCGCCGACAATGCGGTGACTCAGGCCAAGCTCGCGGACATGGCGCTGGCCGTCGATGCCTCGACCTTGCTGGTCTACCGCGCGGCCTGGCAGCAGGATCAAGGAGGAACCGACACCCGCCGGGCCGCCGCCATGGCCAAGCTCCATGCGACCGAAGCCGCACAATGGGTGATTGACGATGCGGTGCAGATGCACGGCGGCGCCGGCGTGACTCGCGGCGTCAAAGTCGAAGAGCTCTACCGCGACATCCGTGCACTCCGCATTTACGAGGGCGCGAGCGAGGTGCAGCGCCAAATCATCGCCCGCGACTTGCTGAAGGGGGTGCAAACATGAAGGTCCTCCAGCCGCCAAATTGGCCGCGCCCCAAGGGCTATTCGAACGGGATCAGCGCCAAAGGCCGAATGATTTTCACCGCAGGCGTGGTCGGGTGGGACGAGAACGAGAGCTTTCCCGACTATACCCTGCACGGTCAGTTCGCTCAGGCGCTGATGAACACGCTCGAGATACTGGCTGCCGACGGTGCCGGGCCGCAGCATATCGTCCGCATGACCTGCTACGTCACCGACCGGCACGAATATGTGAACGCGCGCGACGAAATCGGCGCCGCCTGGCGCGAGATCATGGGGCCGAACTATCCGGCGATGGCGCTGGTCGAGGTGAAGGGGCTGGTCGAGGCAGCGGCCAAGGTAGAAATCGAGACCACGGCAATCGTCGAGGACTGATGCGGGACGGGTTCGTTGAAGATCGATTGCCGCCGGCGGAGCTACTCCCGCAATTCCGCTTCGATCTGCCAGAGCTGCAATATCCCGAACGGCTGAACGCCGCGGCCGAATTGCTGAGGGGCGGAGCGCCCGACGCGCTTGCAGTGGTCAACGATCACGGTCGCTGGTCCTATGCCGATCTGGACGATTTCAGCGGGCGCATCGCGCGGCTGCTGGTCGACGAGCATGGCCTCATCCCGGGCAACCGAGTGCTGCTGCGTGGGCCCAATTGCTACACGATTTTCGCCGCCTGGCTGGGCATCCTGAAGGCGGGCGGCGTGGTCGTGGCGACCATGCCGCTGCTCCGGCCGGGCGAAATCGCAACGGTGATCGAGCGCGCGCAGATCAGCCACGCGATCATCGACAGTCGCTACATCGGCGACTTCCGACAGGCAGTCGAGCAGACGCATTTCGTCAAGCACATCGTCAAGTACGACGGCGATTACGGTCGAGGTGAGCTGGAGACGCGATGCGCTCACCTGCAGCCGCTTGCCGCCGCCGACACCGGGCGCGACGACCCGTGCATCATCGCCTTCACCAGCGGGACGACCGGCGTTCCCAAGGGCTGCGTCCAATTCCACCGCGACGTCCTGGCGCCGTGCGATACGTTCGCTAGGCACCTCATCGGCCCAAAGCCAGGCGATGTCTTCCTCACCAGCGCGCCCATGGCCTTCACCTTCGGCCTCGGGATCACACCCGTATTCCCGCTGCGGTTCGGAGCGGCGAGCGCGACGATCGAACAGGGCGGGCCGGAGAAGCTGCTCGATGCGATCGTGAAACACGGCGTCACCCACCTCGGGACCGCTCCGACCGCCTACAAGGCGACGTTGGCGACAGAGTCCGTTCGTCCTGAGCGGAGCGAAGCGCAGTCGAAGGGCGCGGGCACGACAGAAACGCCCTTCGACTACGGTCCTTCGGACCTTCGCTCAGGACGAGCGAAGTTGGAGCAAGCTCTAGAGACTCTCCGCTATTGCATCTCCGCCGGCGAGCATCTGCCCGAGGCGACGTGGCGCGCATGGAAGGAGCGGACGGGGATCGCGATCACCGACGGCATCGGCTCGACCGAGATGATGCACATCTTCGTGTCCGCCGCGGGTGACGAGGTTCGCCCCGGCTCAACCGGCAAGACCGTTCCGGGCTACGAAGCGACCGTGCTCGACCCGGATGGTAACCCGCTGGAGGAGGGCATCGGCCGGCTCGCGATCAAGGGCCCGACCGGCTGCCGCTACCTCGATGACCCGCGCCAGCGCGACTATGTCGAGAACGGCTGGAACGTCACGGGCGACACCTACCGCAAGGACTCCGACGGCTATTACTGGTACCTCGCGCGCAGCGACGACATGATCGTCAGCTCCGGCTACAATATCGGTGCTCCGGAAGTGGAGAATGCGCTCCTGTCGCACCCCGCGATCGCCGAATGCGCGGTCATCGGCGTGCCCTGCCCCGAGCGCGGACAGAAGGTGAAGGCGTTCGTGGTGCTCGCGGTCGATGTGCAGCCGTCGGACGTGCTGGTCGCCGAACTCCAGGCCCACGCCAAAGCGCAAATCGCGCCTTATAAATACCCGCGCGAGATCGAGTTCGTGAAGGCGCTGCCCAAGACCGCGACCGGCAAGCTCCGGCGAAGCGAGTTGCGGCAGCGGTGATGACAAGGCGAACCCTACAGACGCTTGCGCCCGTGGCCCTTATCGCTGCTGTGTTCATCGCCATCGTGGTCACGTCGAACCGCAGCAGCCCGTACGTGCGGATCTCTCAATTCGCTGGTTGCTACGTGAGCGCAGATGGCGACAAGCTAGTGCTTTCGGGCGACGGGCACATCCATTTCAACGGTGTAGCAGCTGGCTCGTATCGCGTACTCGCGCCAGTCGGCGGAAAGCACGGTTACCTCGTGGAAGCCGAAGGACTTGAATTAAGGCTCAGTGGCAACGCCGTTGTTACGAGCGCGGGGCGTGGCGGCTTCTATTGGCCGATCGACTCCCAAACGATTCAAGTGCTCTTCGCGCCAAGCAGGGAAATTGAAATGCGCAAGACAGCTGCAGGAGATTGCTGAGAGCTACTCAAATTCCACAATCACCTGATCGACCGCGACGCTGTCGCCGGCCCTGGCCGGAGTCGCCTTGACCGTCGCCGCCTTGGGGGCGCGAAGGATATTCTCCATCTTCAT
>DASSIU010000157.1:0-2144 GCA_035691585.1 Sphingomicrobium sp.
GGAGCGGTCGGACATTCATGCGAAACCTGCGCCTGTTACGGTCATTGTGCTAGGCTCGGCGGAAGAGGGGGGCAATGACATGAGCGAACGCTTCGAGCGCCACCGCCAGCCGTGGCGGCAGGACGAAATCCAGAAGCTGCATGTGCTCGCGGGCAAGGGCATGTCGCTGAAGGCAATCGCCAAGGCGCTGACCCGGAGCGAGGAGTCCGTCAGGGACCGGGCGAGGCTCGACAGGGTCAAGATCGCCAAGCTGCGGTAAGTCTTTGTTGGCCGTTCCGGTTGGCGATTCACCGGATCCACGCGAACGGCAGTAACGGCTGGATGGCCCGAATTCCCGCCGAGCCGAGCTTCCGCCTCCGCCCAAAGCACAGCATCTTTCGCCGTTTGATGCGTGTGGAGGGAAGGCTTGTGATCAGCACCGTCAAAACGCGGCTGAACCATTATGAGCTGCTGGGGCTGAAACCGAGCGCGAGCGATGAGGAAATTGCGCAGGCATTCGCGCGGGCGATGCGGCTGCCGCACCTGATGACAGAGGTCGCGCAGATCGGAATCGCGTTCGATACGCTGCGCAACCGGGCCAAGCGGCGCGCCTATGATGAAGCGCTGGGCTTGTGGCCGGAGCCGAAGCCAGTTCCTGCTCCGCCAGCGATGAGTTTCCGGATTTCCGCGCGGCTCGCCGCGCTCGCGTCCCCGGGCCCCATCGAACCGGCGGGCGCCGTTGCAGTGCCGCGCCCTGTCGATCCGTTGCACCGTCCGGCCCTGCCGATGAATGCGGAGGTGCGATCCGAAACGCTGGAACCGCTGCTTCAGCCAGTCATTCCCGATTTCCCGACACCGAGCGGGGTGCCCGCGGGCGACAGCGGCGACCGCGCGATCGATTGGAAATATCCGGCCTTCGCGATCGGGTTCGTCGTGCTGGCGGTCGTGCTCATCGGCGCCTGGGCGGGCGCCCACGCTCAGGATTCCGATGTCCCGAAGCAGCCGGAGCCCGCCATGGCTGCCGCGCATCCGGCGGGGAGACCAATGGAGAAGGCGCTAGATGCCGTCGGGGCGCGGGCAAGCCGCGAGCCTGCAGCAGAGCGCGCGTCGGCAGCGCCAATCTCGTCCGTGGCCAGCCATGTCAGGCATGCACCTGAACCCAGGCGGACTACTGACTCCGGAGATCGACTCGCGGAGGTCGGGCGATCGACTGAAGGCGCACCTTCTGAAGTGGCGCCGGCGGCAGGGCCAAGCGACTTGCCCGGGGCCGCGCCAGCATCCGCAGTCGCGGCAACCTTGCCCCTCCCCAAGGCACTGATCGCCCGGACGATCGAGCATATCGGCTATTCGTGCGGCGCAATCGCCTCGGCAACGGCGGTCGAAGGCGAGGCGCCGGGGGTGTACAAGATCACTTGCACTTCGGGCCAATCTTACCAGGCGAAGCCGGTACGCGGGCGGTATCATTTCCGCCGCTGGTGACGGCGCCACTGTTCGTCGCAAACCTGCGCTGGAGCCGCTAGCCAGCCACGATCTCGCCATTATGGAGAGGGCGAGACCCGCCCTCCGGCCAAGCGGCCAGCGGGCGAGTCTCCGGCCCGGCGCGCAGTTGCCCCTGACGCCGGGCCGTCAACGCTCCTCTTTGGTTATTTCTTCGCCCCTGGCGTCGCGCTGCTGCCCGCCGCGGCCTGCGTTCCGGGCGCTGCTTTCGAAATGGCGATGAGCGGCTGGCGCGAAGCCATGTACCTGGCTGCAAAGGCCTTCACGTCCGCCGCGGTCACGGACGAAATCCGGCCGAGCTCCTGCAACATTTGGCTCTTCATCCTCGGCTCGCGGGTCAGCTCGCTGAGCTTGCCCAGCCAATAAGCATTGGTCTCCTGCTTCTTGCGGAAGCCCTCGATGAGCGGCTGCTTCGCCCGCTCGAGCTCGTCGGCCCCAACCGGGCTCGCCGCAAGGTCCTTGAGCTGCCCGGAGAGCAGCGCATGGAAGGCGCCGAAGTTCTCCTGCGGAGTCTCGATCGTTGCAGCGAGGAAGCCTGCTCCCTGCAGCTCGTCCGAGGTATTGGCGCTCACCTGTGGCGAATAGGTGATCCCCAGCTTCTCGCGCACCGTGTCGATCAGGCGCGTCTGGAGGATCGCCGCGGCAACGGTGGCGATGGCGCTGGTCTT
>DASSIU010000158.1:0-5029 GCA_035691585.1 Sphingomicrobium sp.
CATGGAACGTCACAAGCCTGCGCAGAGCTCGCTGGACGTGAAGCTCGGGCCAGGCGGCCTGATCGACCTCGAGTTTTCCGTGCACGTCCTGCAACTGACCAGGCATGTCGGCCTGAACACCCGCCTCGAGGTCGCCTTGGAGGAGCTAGCTGGCAACAATTTGGCTTCGGTAAATGTTGTTGAATCGCTAAAATTGCTGTCGCGCATGCTGGTGATGATGCGGCTCGTGGCTCCGGGAGACGTCAAGCCGACGAGGGAAACCTGGCAGTTGGTAGCCGAGGCCTGCGGAGCGGTGAGCTGGGACGAGCTGCTTGCCGAGCATGACGCGGCACGGCAGAGGATCGCCACATTGTGGGATAGCATCAAGCGAGAGGCGTCATGACCATCCACGAAGGCAACACGGCACCGAACATCACCGTCACTGCAAGCGACGGGACCAAAGTCAACCTGGCTTCTCCGGGACAGGCGCTAGTGCTCTATTTCTATCCGAAGGACGACACCTCCGGCTGCACTCGGGAGGCCCAGGATTTCACCGCGCTCGCGGGCAATTATGCGAAAGCCGGAGTGAAAGTGATTGGAGTCTCACGCGATCCGATGAAGAGCCACGAGAAGTTCATCGGCAAATATAGCCTCGCGGTGCCGCTGGTATCGGATCAGGACGGTCGCATTTCGGAGGCCTTTGGCACCTGGGTCGAAAAGTCGATGTACGGCCGCAAGTACATGGGCATGGAGCGCTCAACCTTTTTGATCGGCGCGGATGGCCGCGTGCTGAAGGCGTGGCGGAAGGTCAAGGTGCCCAAGCACGCCGAAGAGGTACTGAAGGCCGCGAGAGAAGCCGCCTAGCCGGCCAGCGAGCGGATCAGCATCTCCCAGTAGAGCACGTCGTCATACATGGCTCGGACGGGGATCCGCTCGTCGAGGCCGTGGGCGCGCTCGTCGAGCGGCGAGATTCCCCAGCTCCCGTCGACGTCGTAAACGGGGATCCCCTGGGCGCGGAAGAAGCTCCCGTCGCTGGCACCGGTCGACATCTCGGGATAAATGTCCATGCGGCGATCGATGACTTTGTGCACCGCATTGGTCACGGCAGCGAGAACGTCCGGGCGGAGCGGCGAGGCGGGAGTGGGCACGCCGATATAGTTCGGGTCCGGCTTCACCTCGACTTTGGGGCCGACCAGCTTCTGGAGCTGAGCTTGCACCTCCGGCGGCTGAACTCCGGGGAAGATTCGGCAATTGACGGTTGCGGTCGCGCTTTGCGGGAGCGCATTGTCGGCATGACCCCCGCTCAGCATCGTCGCGACGCAGCGTGTGCGCGTCAATCCGACCTCAAGCGGATTGGCTTCAATCGCATCGGCCGCTGCAGCGTCATTCGGGTTTGTCAGCCAGGCACGGATTTGCTGGCCGAGTTGGCTGTTGCCTTCTTGCTTGGCGCGCTCCTCGAAATAGGCGCGGGTCACGTCGTTCTGCATCGGCTGGAAACGGTAGTTGCGCACCTTCTCGAGCGCGTCGGCGAGATCGTATATCGCGTTGTCCGGTCGCGGACGGCTGCTGTGCCCACCCGGGTTGTGGGTAGTCAGGAAATAGGTCTGGAACGTCTTCTCGGCCATCGAGATGCCGCAACCGAGCGGGCGGAACTGCTCGTCGTATGATGGGCAGCCGCCATCGGCATTGAGGCCGAACTCGGCGTCGGTGAGGTTGCGCCACTTGGTCGAGCCGAGCGTCGCGCCGACTCCGCGCGTCTCTTCGTCGCCGCTGTAGAAGAAGATGATATCGCGATCGGGCTTGAACCCTTCGCTTATCAGCTTGACGGCTGCCATGGTCGTTGCGACGTCACCGTTCTTCATGTCCGACGTGCCGCGCCCAAGGAAGTATCCGCCCTCTTCGCGGAACTCGAATGGGTCGTACTTCCAGTCGGACCTTTTGGCCTCGACCACGTCCATATGGCCGAGGATCAGCATCGGCTTCTTTGTCGCATGCGGCGAGCGCCAGCGGACGATCAGCGCCTCGGTCTGGTCGCCCGGAAGGGCCTCGTAGGGCATGAAATGGATGTCGGCGTCGGGAATCCCCGCGGCGCGGAACTGGTCGGCAAGCAGCTTCGCCACGCGCGGCACCTCGCCGCGATTATGGACGCTCGGGATCTCGATCGCCTGCTTGAACAGCTCGCGAGTCTTCGCCTGCCAGGCCGGCGGCAACTGGCTCGGGATGGTCCGCGGGTCGACGGCGGCCAGAGCCGCCGTGGAAAGGGCCGCGCTCAGGACGACGGCAAATGCATGCTTCATCATGTCTCCTATTTGCCCGCCAGGTCCTGCAGCATCAGCTGCCAGTGCACGACATTGTCGTAAAGCGACTGGATCGGGATTCGCTCGTCCTTGCCGTGGGCGCGGAAGTCGGTCGGCACTTGCACCCAGGCGCCGTTGGTCCCGTAGACCGGGATCCCGGCCGTGCGGAACGGCCGCGCATCGCTGGCTCCGGTCGACATCTCGGGGAAGATCGGCATTCCCGGATGGAGCGCATGCACCGCCTGGGTGAAGGCAGAGGTGACGTCGGGGCGCAGCGGCGAGGCTAGCGAGGCGACATAATCGTCGTTGCGGGTGACGACGACCGTTGGGTCGTTGACGAGCTTCTCGAGCTCGACTTTGACGGCGTTGGGGTCCTCGCCCGGGAAAATCCGGCAGTTGATCATCGCCGTCGCGAGCTGCGGCAGCGCGTTATCCGCGTGGCCCCCGAACAACCGCGTCGGAACGCAACGGGTGCGCGTCAGGCCGACCTCGCTCTCGCTGGCTTCGATGAAGTCGGCGGCCTCGCCGTCATTGGGGTTGGCGAGCCATCGACGCTCGGCGTCGCCGAGCGGTCCCTTGTCCATCGCCGCCTTGGCCGTGAAATAGGCGCGGGTCGTCTCGTTGAGCTTAGGGGTGAAGCGATAGGCCTCGAGCTTATCGAGCGCATGAGCGAGGCTGTAGATCGCATTGTCCTTGCGCGGCTTGGACGAATGGCCGCCCCGATTGCGAACGGTGAAGGTGTAGCCCGCGTAGGTCTTCTCGGCGGTCTGCATGCCGCACCCTGCGGGAGAGCCGTCCACGTTGAAGCCGCAACCTCCGCCGTCGGCGTTGAGGCCGTATTCGGGGTGGCCGAGCAGGTTCAGCCATTCGGTCGCGCCCTTCTTCGCCCCGATGCCGTTGGTTTCCTCGTCTCCGGTGAAGAGCACTACGATGTCGCGCTTCGGCCTGAACCCCGCAGCCCTGAGGTTGATCATCGCCTGGGTGATGGCGGTGACCCCGTCCTTCATGTCGATGGTGCCGCGCCCGTAATAATAGCCGTCTCGCTCGGTCATCACGAACGGGTCAGTGGTCGAATCCTCGCGCTTCGCCTCGACGACATCCATGTGGCCCATCAGGAGGATCGGCTTTTTCGCGGTGGGGGCGGCCGCTCGCCAGCGAACAATTACGGCTGCGGTGTCGTCATCGCCGGTCGTCGCGCTGCCGGTATGATAGGGGACCACGTGGATGTCGGCCGCCGGGAAGCCGCCGGCCTTGAACTGGTCCGCGACATATTGCGCCATCGTCGGGACATTGTGCCGACCGATGACGGTCGGAATGTTGACGATGTGCTCGAACATCGCGTGCGTCGCGGTGCGCTGGGCCGGCGTGAGCTGCGGGCCCGCCGCAGCGGCGGCGGCGGTTGAGACGAACGCTGCGAGCGCGGTCGCGGCGAGCAGATGACGCATGGATTCCCTCTCCCGAAATGAGTTGCGCCACGCTACCCGTCAGCGACGGCTCGTCAAGCTACGGTTGGTGCTCGTCCCCGACATAGCGCCGTTCCCCGGTGTCGGGATCGAACCATACGGTCACGACTTTGCCGGATTCGGGGTCGACGAACTTTTCGTCGGTTGCGCGCCAAGCGGCCCCGGCCGGCTTGCCATTCGCCCGGCCATAGATGGGTTCGAGCGCGGCCGTCACCATCACCAACAGGCCGAAGATGACGAGCATCGGGTTCCCGATCGCGCTCCAGAGCCAGATGCCGCCGGCGGCGAACAGTCCCCCGACAATGAGCGCCCAGCCGCGCCAGGCCGTCACTGCGGCTCAATCCTGACTGCGGTTCCGTAGGCGACGACTTCGCTCATCGTCTGGCCGATCTCGCCCGAATCGAAGCGCATCATGACCACGGCATTGGCGCCCATTGCGGTCGCGTTGGTGACCAGCCGGTCGATCGCATGGCGGCGGGTCTCCTCGACCAGCGCGGTATATTCCTTGATTTCGCCGCCGCCGATCGAACGAATCGCCGCGGCGAGATTGCCGCCGATGCTCCGGCTGCGCACGACCACACCGAATACCTGGCCAAATGCTTCGACCGTCCGGTGCCCGGCTACATTCTCAGTCGTGGTCACGATCATCATAGCCCTCCCCAGTGAACTGCCGCGAGGCTAGCCGGTGCCGTGTCCTTCCGCCAGATACTCGGCGCTCCGCATTTCCTCGAGCCGGCTGACCGTTCGCTGGAACTCGAAGCGGCCGTCCCCGCTGGGGTAAAGCCCCTCGGGCTCGGCATCCGCGGCGGCGAGCAGCTTGACCTTATGCTCGTAGAGCGCATCGATCAGGGTCACGAAGCGTGCCGCCTCGTTGCGCATGTCGTCGCCCATCACCGGAATGCCGACGATGATCACGGTATGATAGCGCCGGGCGATGGCGAGATAGTCCGCCGCCCCGCGTGGCTCGCCGCAAAGCCGCTTGAACGAGAATACTGCGACCCCCTTCAGGCTCTTCGGCACGTGCAGTGTGCGTCGGCCGCCGACGTCGATGTCCTCGGCGGGAACCTTGGCGCGGTCTTCGACCGGATAGTCCGTGAGCTGGAAAAAGGCGCGGGAGAGGTCGGCCGTCGCCTGCGGCCCATTGGGCATATGCCAGACCTCCACTCCGGTCAGTCGGTCGAGCCGATAGTCGATCGGGCCATTGACCTCGATCACCAGCATCTTCGTTTCGATGAGCTCGATGAACGGCAGGAACAGTTCTCGGTTGAGCCCATCCTTGTAGAGATCGTG
>DASSIU010000159.1:0-3202 GCA_035691585.1 Sphingomicrobium sp.
CTCGTTGCTGCCGGCGCAGAACGCGAACGGGAACTGGGTCAAGGTGACCCAGCGGGTGCCGGTCCGGATCGCGTTTGACGGTCATCCCTCGAAGCCGATGATCGCCGGGCTCTCGGTGACCGCGCGCGTCTATTTCGACAATAAATAGACGGAGCTCCCATCGCCGTGGCCGAAGCTGCAACCCATCAGCTGCCGAGGAGCCAGAGGCTGATCGTGACGGTCGGCATCATGGCGGCTGTGTTGCTGCAGGTGCTCGACACGACCATCGCCAACGTGGCGCTGCCGCACATGCAGGCGGATCTCAGCGCTACCCAGGACCAGATCAACTGGGTGCTGACGAGCTACATCGTCGCCTCGGCGATCGCCCTCCCCATCAGCGGCTGGCTCGCCGATCGGGTCGGCAGGAAGCGGTTGCTGTTGATCTCCGTCGTCGGGTTCACCGCCTCATCGGTGCTCTGCGCGACGGCGACGGCATTGGGCGAAATGGTACTCTTCCGCGCTTTGCAGGGCGTCAGCGGCGCGTTCATTGTCCCGCTCGCGCAGGCCACGCTTTTCGATATCAACCCGCGCGAGAAGCATGGCCAGGCCATGGCCCTGTTTGGGGGCGGGGTCATGATCGGACCGATCCTCGGGCCGGTGCTCGGCGGCTGGCTGACCGACAATTACAATTGGCGCTGGGTGTTCCTGGTCAACCTGCCGGTGGGAATCATCTGCATCCTGATCATGAGCCAGTTCATGCCGGAAGCGGAGAAGCACAAGCGCCGGTTCGACATGTTCGGCTTCTCGCTTCTCGCAATCGCGCTCGCTTCGCTGCAATTCTGCCTCGATCGCGGCCAGCAGAACGACTGGTTCTCGAGCTGGGAGACGATCATCGAGGCGGGGATCGCGATCGGCGCGGGCTGGATGTTCCTGGTTCACATGATCACCGCCGAGCATCCTTTGTTTGATCGGGTCATATTCAAGGATCGCAATTTCGCGACGAGCGTCGTGTTCATGGCGGTGACCGGGATCCTGCTTCTCGCGGGTCTCGCGCTGCTGCCGCCGCTGTTGCAGAACCTGTACGGCTATTCGGTGCTCCAATCGGGCTTTCTGACCGCGCCGCGCGGGATCGGGACGTTGTTCTCAATGCTGATTGCCGGGCGGATGACCGGGAAAATCGATGCGCGAATCCTGGTTGGCATCGGTGTCATCCTGATGGGCTTTTCGCTGTACATGATGACAGGCTTTGCGATCGACCAGCCGTCACGACCAGTCATCATGAGCGGCATCGTCCAGGGCCTCGGCCTCGGACTCATCTTCGTGCCCCTGCAGACCCTCGCCTTCGAAACGCTCGCTAGCCGGTTCAGGACGACGGGGGCTGCGCTTCTCAACCTGTCGCGAAACATCGGCGGGTCGATCGGAATCTCGGTCGTTAGCACGGAGCTTGTGCGGATCACCCAGGTTTCGCACGCCGACCTCGCAGCGCACATCACTCAGCGGAACATTCCGAGCCTCGATCCGCAGCTGTTCGAGAATCTCGGCCGTTTCGGGAACGTGGCGCTCGCCTACGTCAACGCCGAGATCACCCGGCAGGCGCTGTTCATCGCCTATCTCGACGATTTCAAACTGATGATGATCATCACCTTCGCCATCCTTCCGCTGCTGTTCTTCATGAAGCGCGGCAACAAGGTCGGCGTCGGCGGCCCACCCGTTCACATGGATTGAAGGAGAGAAAAATGTTCCAGGTCGGCAAGCGGCGTCTTGGCAGGGATGGTCCCGAAGTCTCGGCGATCGGTCTCGGCTGCATGGGAATGAGCGAGTTCTACGGCTCCGGGAGCGAGCAGGAATCGATCGCCACAATCCATCACGCGATCGAGCGGGGCGTGAACTTCCTCGACACCGCCGACATGTACGGCGTCGGCCGCAACGAGGAGCTGGTCGGCAAGGCCATCCGCGACCGGCGCGACAAGGTGTTCCTGGCGACCAAGTTCGGCAACGTTCGCGGTCCCAACGGCGAGTTCCTCGGCGTTAGGGGCGATCCGCAATATGTCCGCGACGCGTGCGAGGCCAGCCTGGCGCGGCTCGGGGTGGAGGTGATCGACCTCTATTACCAGCACCGCGTCGATATTTCGGTGCCGATCGAGGACACGGTCGGCGAGATGTCGCGGCTGCAGCAGGAGGGCAAGGTGCGCTTTCTTGGCCTCTCGGAAGCTGCGCCGAGGACGATCCGCGCCGCCTATGCGACCTCGCCGATCGCCGCGGTTCAGACCGAGCTGTCGCTATGGAGCCGCGATGCCGAAGCGGAGGTGATCCCGACGGTCCGCGAGCTCGGCATCGGCTATGTCGCTTACTCGCCGCTCGGCCGCGGGTTCCTAAGCGGCCGGTTCAAGTCGTCGGAGGATTTCCCCGAAGACGATTTCCGCAAGCACCACCCGCGCTTCCAGGGCGAGAATTTCGCCAAGAACATCCAGCTGGTCGAGGAAGTGGAGGCAATGGCGAGGGAGAAGGGCTGCACCACCGCCCAGCTCGCGCTCGCCTGGGTGCTCGCGCAGGGCGACGACATCGTCCCGATCCCGGGCACCAAGCACCTCCGCTATCTCGACGAAAATATCGGCGCGCTCGATGTGAAGCTCAGCGACGAGGAGCTGAAGCGGCTCGACGAGATCCTGCCGCCCGGCGCCGCCTCCGGCCAGCGATACCACGAACGCGGAATGGAGACCGTCAACCGCTAGGGCGGTCCTGGCGGTCGTCACGAACGACCTTGCCGCCCTTCATCACGAATCGGACATGCTCGATCGCTGAAACATCGCGGGTTGGATCACCGTCCATCGCCACCAGGTCGGCCAGCAGGCCAGGTTTGACTTGCCCGCGGTCGGCGAGGTGGAAGATCGAGGCATTGCCCAAGGTAGCGGCGATCATCACCTGGGCGGCGGGCATCCCGGCGCGTTGCATCGCCTCCATCTCGCGCCAGTTCTCGCCGTGCGCGAACACGCCAACGTCGCCGCCCATGCAGATCCTGACGCCTTCCTTCATCGCAAGCTGGAAGGAGCGGCGGTTCTCCTGGACGGTTTCCGGAGCGGGCTCCTGGCCGTTCCAGCCCTGGAAGTAGCGCGCATAGGCCTCGGACGCACCAAGCGTCGGGCACAGCGCGATGCCCTTGTCGTGCATCAGCTTGAACACCTCGGGGGTGCCGCCATAGCCGTGCTCGATCGTGTCGACGCCC
>DASSIU010000160.1:0-3118 GCA_035691585.1 Sphingomicrobium sp.
AGCATCGCAGATCTCGGAGACGGGGAGGGCACCCCTTTCGTAGAGGATGTCCACGATCTGGCGTTCACGCGGTGGCAGCTTGCTTAACATATGAACCCTTTCAGCGGCAGACTCGCCACGCTACATTTGTAGAGTGCTACATTTGTAGCGTGAATGCAAGCTGAATGTTTAGCACGACGAGAGGGCGGGGATCCTGGCGTTCTACAGACATACGAGAAATTCCTGTCACTGGCTGGCGGATGGGGTGGGATTCGAACCCACGGACGCTTGCACGTCGCCGGTTTTCAAGACCGGTGCCTTAAACCGCTCGGCCACCCATCCGTTTCTTCGACCGCTTTCGATGCGATGCGCCTGCTTTTCAAGCCTGCCGGCCACTTCGCGTTAATCACGGGCGCGCATTGTTGGCGGGGCAGGCTGTGCATCCCTTGCGATGAATCAAGCTGGTCTCATCGCGCTGTTGCACCTTAGCCTCGCTTCGGTTCGAGGAGGGTTGCGTTGGGTTTTAGCGGGTGGGGGATTGTCGGATTCGCGGCCGCGTCGGTGACTGCCGCAAGCGGCCCGATCGCCGCTCCTCCAATCGAACTCGCGCAGGTGAACGGCCTCGAGCCGACCTACGCGCAGGCCGCCCCGGCTGCCGACTCATGGTCGACGTATAAGGTCCGCCTGGCAGCGCTGGCGCGGCTTCAGGGGGTCCGCGAAGCGACGATTGACGCCAACGTTCCGGGCCTCACCGTCAACCAGCGCCTGATCGAGCTCGAACGCACTGAACCGGTGGCGCGAAGCAGTGGCGGGGTTGTCGGCGCCTTGGGACCATATCTTCGTTCGCATGTAACCGAATCGCTGGTCCGGCGCGGGCGCGACAATTACGCCAGCCAATATGAGGCGCTCCGAAATATTGAGAGCCGCTACGGCGTCGATCCGGCGGTGCTGATGGCGATCTGGGGCCTCGAGACCAGCTACGGGACGGTCACCGGCAACACCGATCTCCTCCAGGCTCTCGCCAGCCTCGGCTATTACGGACGCCGCCGCGAGTTCTTTGAGAACGAGTTCGTCGCAACTCTAAAACTGATGGACCAGGGGGTGCCGCGCTGGCGTCTCAAGGGAAGCTGGGCGGGGGCAACCGGTTATCCGCAATTCATGCCCTCAGTAGTCCTTCGTTTGCGAGCCGACGGCGACGGGGATGGCTATTCGGACATCTGGTCGAACGAGATGGACGGCCTCGCTTCGATCGCCGCTTACCTTCGGGAGGCGGGATGGAAGCCGAACGTCGCGTGGGGAATCCCGGTGAGAACGCCGGCCAATCTCAATCGCGCGGCGATAGTGAGCCGGACAACCGCGGCGCGCTGCCCGCAGGTTTATCGTCGGCACAGCCGCTGGCTAACGATGCGCGAATGGCGATCGCTCGGGGTAACGCCATTGGGACGTTCACTGCCGGAAGAGGAGATGGCGAGCCTGATCGAGCCAGACGGTCCGAACGCCACCGCCTATCTTGCGACGACCAACTATCGAGCGATCCTCGATTACAATTGCTCGAATTTCTACGCAATTTCGGTCGGAGTTCTGGCGGACGCGATCGCACGGCGATAGACAGCTTTATCACCTCTTGAATCGGGGAAGCTGTCCAGCCTCATGTCGCGCATCATTTTTCTCACCACCGCCGCCTCTGTTCTCCTCGCCGGCGCCGCGCCGGCTGCAGCACCCCAGTTCGATACGCCAGCGAAGGTCGCCTATCTCTACGACCTGAATTCTGGCGCGGTGCTGTACGCCAAGAATCCCGACGCTCGGATGCCGCCGGCATCGATGGCGAAGATGATGACGACCGAGGTCGCGTTCGAGCTGATCGACAAGGGCCAGCTGTCGCCCCAGAAGATGTGCACGGTGCGACCCGAAACCTGGCAGAAGTGGCATGCGCAGGGCTCGACGATGTTTCTCAGCCCCGGAGAGCAAGTCAGCGTCGACAACCTTCTCAAAGGGATCGTCACGCTTTCGGGGAATGACGCCTCGGTCGTGCTCGCCGAGTGCATTGCAGGGACCGAGCAGGCCTTCACCGATCAGATGAATGCGCTCGCGCAACGCATCGGGGTGAGGAACAGCCACTTCGGCACGGCAAACGGGTGGCCCGACAATGGCGTCACCTACGTCACCGCGCGCGACCTCGCGACGATCGCCCGAACGACGATCGAGAAGCACCCCAAGCTCTACAAGCAATATTATTCGCTGCCGAACTTCACCTGGGGCAAGACGCTTGGAGCGGGCAAGGACATCACCCAGGAGAATCGAAATCCGATTCTCGGCCATGTCCCGGGCGCCGACGGACTGAAGACAGGCCACACCGACGAGGCGGGCTACGGCTTCACCGGGTCCGCAGAGGAAAATGGACGCCGCCTGATCGAGGTGCTCGCGGGCATGAAGAGCTGGAACGAGCGCGTGCAGGAGTCGACCCGACTCATCCAGTGGGGCTTCGGCGCGTGGCAGGATAAGCCTCTGTTCGGCGAAGGCGCCAAGGTCGGAACCGCTAAGGTTCAGCTCGGAAGTTCGAGCGAGGTGCCGTTGATTGCGCCCCGAAGCTTGGCGGTGAGCGTCCCCGCAGGTCTCTCCAGCGGCAACGTCCAGATGAAGATCCACTACGACGGGCCGTTGGTCGCACCGATCGCGAAAGGGCAGGAGGTCGCGCAATTGGTGGTCACCACCAGTGACACTCCGCCACAGGTCGTGCCGCTGGTTGCCGGGGATGACGTCGGCCGCGCCGGATTCTTCGGCCGCATCTGGCTCGGCTTCAAATCGCTGTTCGGGATGGCGTGAGCCGCGGCAGGTTCATTTCCCTCGAAGGGGGCGAGGGGGTCGGCAAGTCGACGCAGGTCGAGGCACTGGCGGAAGCGCTTCGCCAGCGCGGCCTCGATGTGGTCATTACGCGGGAACCGGGCGGCAGCGAGGGCGCCGAGCGCATTCGTGAGCTGCTGTTGAGCGGCAGCGAGGATCGCTGGGGGCCGAAGGCGGAAGCGCTTCTGTTTGCGGCTGCTCGTGCCGACCATGTCGCGAAGACAATTCGACCGGCTGTCGAGCGCGGCCAGTGGGTGCTGTCCGACCGCTTCATCGACAGCTCGCTCGCCTACCAGGG